>NZ_JBWKDT010000005.1:0-255261 GCF_056435785.1 Streptomyces sp. NPDC043870 | reverse complement strand
ACCCCGGGGGCGAAGGGCGACCCCGCCCGGGGGCTCCCCCCCCCCCCCCCCCCCGGGGGGGGGGGGGGGGCCCCCCCCCCCCCCCGCCGGGCAGCAGAGGCGGCTGATGCGGTTGCGTGGGGTTCGGCGCGGTCACAGACCACCGGTGAACAGCAGCCGGTTGGGCGAGTCCTTGGAGATCTTCTTGACCACGTCCTTGGTGGACTGCTTGATGATCCAGTCGGAGACCGTCCTGGCGTCCGCCGTCGGGTGGGCCGCCTTGTACAGCGCGGCGACCCCCGCCACGTGGGGGGCGGCCATCGAGGTGCCGTTCATGCTGGTGCTGCCACCGCCCAGCAGCGCGGATTCGACCTCGCTGCCGGGGGCGTAGAGCGCCAGGCACTTGCCGTAGTTGCTGTATTCGGTCTCCTGGTCCGCACGGTCGGTCGCGCCGACCGTGATGACCTTCTCCGCGCCCGCGGGCGAGACGCCGCAGGCGTCCTCGGCGGAGTTGCCGGCCGCGATGACCGGCAGGACCCCGCTGGCGAACACCGCGTCCGCGGCCGCGTTCGCGGAGACGGAGCTGGTGCCGCCGAGCGAGGCGTTCAGGACGGCGGGCTGCCGGGCGTTCTTGGCGACCCAGTCGAGTCCTGCGATGATCCCGGACCAGGCCCCGTTGCCCTCGCAGTTGAGCACCCGGACGCTGACCAGCGTGGCCTCGGGCGCGACCCCGTACGTCGCCCCGCCGGCCGTGCCCGCCACATGGGTGCCGTGGCCCTCGCAGTCCCGCCCTTTGCGGCCGTCGCCGATCGCGTCGAACCCGAACACGGCGCGCCCGCCGAACTCACTGTGCGCGTAGTCGATCCCGGTGTCGACGACGTAGATCGTGGCGCCCTTGCCGGTGCTCTTGGCCGCGAACTGGCCGTCCAGCGGCAGACCCCGCTGGTCCGACCGGTCCAGCCCCCAGCTCGCGGCCTGGACCACGCCGTGGGACCCGTGCGCGTCCTGAGTGCGGTTCCTGCCCGTTGTGCTGTGCGCGTAGACCCTCGCGTCCTCCTCCACGGCGGCGACCCCCGGCAGGAGCCGTACCGCCTCCAACTGGCTCGGATTCAGCATCGCGGAGAACCCGCGCATGGCCCGGTTGTACGTGTACCGGGGCTTCACCCCGCTCTGCCGGGCGATGTCGGCAGGGTCGGCACCGGCCTTCAGCGAGACGATGTAGCTGCCCTTCACCGCCTCGGCCGAACGGTGCAGTGGTGCGGGGACCGGGCCGTCCGTGCGGTCCTCGGCCGCGGCGGTCCCGGGCACGGCGGCGGACAGGGCGAGCAGGGCCGCGACCGCGCAGCGCGCGAACAGTCGCATGGATACTCCCATCGGATTGGTGATGATCCTGTCACCGTCTTTTCGGCCCGGCTGCGGCGGTGCTTGAGCCTTTGTCAGCCGATCGCCGCAGCGCGCCGCCCGCGTCACCGGCAGATCTCGCCCCGGCTCGGGCATTCACCCGTGCCGTCCCCGTCACCCCCCGCGTACGGCCTCGGCGCCAGGCGCCGGGCGGTGGTGAGGCTCCACCGTCCGAGCGCGATGAGCGGCGCGGCGGAGGCCACGTCGATCCCGAGCGAGGGGTGTACGACGCCTGCTGCGGCGAGGGCGTCGCGTAGCTCGTCGCGCACCAGCTGCGCGCCTCAGCGGTGTCGTCGTCCACCATGCGTGCTGCCTCCGTGGCGTAGTTTCACGTTCGCCGCCCCGGCCACTGGTTCTTCGACGACACCATCACCGGCCCGGCCAAGAACGGCACCGACGGCAAGAGCAACGCCGTGGTCGTCAAGGGCCGCAAGATGACTGCCGCGGAGAAGAAGTCCTGCTCCGCCGAGGCGCATGAGGGCCGGGCGTTCGTCCAGCAGCGCTGATTCACCGCTTGCCGCACGCGTGAAGACCTTCTGCCCCGTCCCGGTGACGGGGCAGAAGGTGCAGGTCTCGTCGGGGCGGTACGAGGCCCTGCGGGCGGTGTCCGGTGAGCTGCCGCCAGGTCACCCGGACCCGACCCGGGCGAGCCGTCCGGCGCCCCGAGTCCACAGGGGCGTCGGACACGGGCCGGCTCGATCGGCGTGGCGGCCGTCGGCCCGCCCGCTCACCCGCGCGCCAGCACCTCCCGCAGTGCCTCCGCGAACTCCTTCGGCCGGCCGATGAAGCCGCCGTGATCGCCGGGGAACTCGACCGGCGGCGTGCCGAGGCGCTCGGCGAGCGCAGCGGACGTGCGGTACGTGAGCAGGCCGCCGGAGTCGACGCCGATGCCGACGACGACATGGGCCGGGGCGGCCGCGAGGGCGGAGATGTCGGGCACGTAGTGGGCGGTGCCACGGAGTTCGTGGTCGAAGAAGCGGGCGCTGTTGGCGAGGTCCTGCTCCGAGGGTTCACCGGGCGGCGGGGTGGGGGCGTCACCGTCGCCGCCACCTGCCTCGAATCCCGCGTTGGCCATGAACTTCATCCATGCCGCCCCCACCCCGTCCCGGTGGTAGGTCTCGATGATGTCCTCGGTCGCGGCGCGCTGCTCCGCGGCGTCGGGGAGCAGTTCCAGCAAGGGAGGCTCGTGGGCGATGAGCGTCCGCACCCGCGCGGGGTGCCGCGCGACCAGCGCGAGGCCCGTCACCGCGCCGCCGCTGCTGCCGAAGACGTCGGCGGACTCGGCGCCGAGGGCGTCGAGGAGCGCGACGACGTCGTCCGCCCGCAGTTCGGGGGTGGAGTCCTGCCCGGGATCGTCGAGGACGCTGCGCGCGATCCCGCGCGGGTCGTGGGTGACGACGGTGTGATCGCCGGCGAGCGCGTCGGCCAGCGGCACGAAGTGCGCGGCGTCCATCGGCGCCCCCAGGACGAGCAGCAGCGGCCCCGTACCGCGGACCTCGTAGTACAGGCGTCCGCCGGGGATGTCGAGGGTGTGGGTGGTGGTCATGGCCGGTGGTCCTTCCAGGCGTGGTCGTCCGTGGTCGCTGTGACAGAAGGGGAGACTCCCGCAGACGGGAAAACTCATCGACAGCGGGCCACGACATGTCGGCTGGACCGGGACGATCCCTGGCACGATCCGATGGATGAGCCCTTGCGCCTTGCGCCTTGCGCCCGGTGCCCGGTGCCCGGTGCCCGGTGCACCGTGCCCCCGCCCCCACCCGCCCCGCATCACGCGCCCCGCTCTCCGCGTGGGGCCGCTCTGTTGCCGGTGGGGGCTGAGAGGCGGACACTGAGGGTGAGAGTGACGTGGAGCGGCGGGCAGCTTCGTCGCGTTGCTCCGCGCCGAGGCCCCACGTGTGAAGGGGTGGCTTCGTGAGCACTCCGTTGCAGATCTTTCTTTCCGAGCAGGGAGCGGAAGCCGAACGGGTGGACAAGCTCGCCGGATACCTGCGCGAGGAACTGCTCGAACTCGACGTGGACGACGTCACCACACTCCGGAGTGCCGAAGTCCCTCCGGGGGCAAGGGCGTTCGGAGCGGCTGAGGTAGGTGCGCTGCTGGTCACACTGGGCTCTTCCGTCAGGGCCCTGGAGCAGGTCATGTCGGCCATCCGCGCCTGGTGGGGCCGGACCGACAGACGTCTGTCGCTTCGCCTGGTGATGGACGACGATGTGATCGAGATATCCGAAGCGTCCCAGGACCAGGTGACCGCCGCGTTCGACCTCTTCGTCGAACGGCACAACCCCGTGCGGAACCCTCCCTCATGAACGCATCCCGGCATGCGCTGATCATCGCCAACGACGCCTATCTCGACGAGGGGCTTTCGCAACTGCGCTCGCCGGCTGAGGACGCCGCGGCTCTTGCGGGAGTCCTCGGCGACCCGGAGATCGGCAATTTTGATGTGCAAGTGGCGAGGAACGAGCCATGGCACGTGATCACCAGGCGGATCGAGGACTTCTTCTCGGAGCGTCGCCCGGGAGATGAACTGGTCGTGCACTTCTCGTGCCACGGCCTGAAGAGCGAATCCGGGGAGCTGTACTTCGCCGCGGTGGACACCAAACCGCGCCGACTGGTCTCCACCGCGGTGTCGGCCGACCTTGTTCGTCGCTGTATGTCGGCCAGCCGGGCCCGGAGTGTCGTCCTGTTCCTCGACTGTTGTTACGGCGGAGCCTTCTCGCCCGGGGTGAGGGTCCGCGCGTCGGAAGACATGCACGTACTGGAGGCCTTCTCCGGTCAGAAGCCCGGCGGCGGACGCGGCCGCGCAGTCATCACGGCGTCCAACTCCATGGAGTTCGCGATGGAAGGGGCCAGCCTCTCCGGTCATCCCCACCCGCGACCATCGGTATTCACCAGCGCGCTGGTCAACGGGCTTTCCACCGGCGAAGCCGATCTCGACGAAGACGGACAGATTTCCCTCGATGAACTCTATGACTACGTCTTCGACCGGGTGCGTGAAGAGAATCCGCATCAGACGCCGAGTCGGAACATCGACTTCCAAGGGCCTGTGTACCTGGCGCGTAGTCGCAGGAAGCGGATCGTACCGGTACCTCTTCCGAATGGTCTGAAAGCTGCGGTTTCCAGCTCGGACACGTACACCCGCCGTGGGGCCGTCGCGGAACTCGGACTCCGGTTGGAGAGCCCGAGTCTCGAAATTGCGGCGGGTGCCAGGGACGCCCTCGCTGAAATGGTCCGGAACGACATAAAGTTCATCGCCGATGAGGCCGGCCGCGTGCTGCGGAGAGCTGCGGTGCGTCCGGTCCCGGAGCGGGCGGACTTCGGCCCTGTGGCGCAGAATTCAACCGCACCGCACATCTCGGTCCAGCTCGCGGGCCCTCCACTCGCCCAGGCCTGTACGCCGCGCGCGGAGGATGAGCGGATCCACGTCCAGGTGACCCCGCAGGGGCTGGACGTTTCGGTGGACACGTCTCGGCCCGGCCCGCTGAGCGGGGATGTCCGACTCGCGGGAGGCATAGGCGAATCCGTCCTTCACGTCGACGCCGACATCGTGGCTCCGCGCCTCGAACCGCCCCTGCCGCCCCCCAAGGAGCCGCCCAAGGTGCCCCCCAAGGAGCCGCTCACGGGCCCGCGGGAGCCACGGCGGAAGCCCGCCCCCGAGGCGTCGCGAGCTTGCGCACTGGCGGTCTGCGCCCTCGTGGCCGCTGTCGCCGCGGTCGTCTTCATGGCATTGGGGATCACTGCGGGCGTGGCCACCGGGGTGACCATCGCGGATCTGATGCGGACGGGCTACGACTACAAAGGCGCGGTGGGGGAAACGAAGGCACTCACCTCGGACGTGCTCAGGTCCGCGGTGCTCTGCCTGGTGACGGCCGGAGCCGCACTCGGGTTCTCCTACGCCGCGAAGCGCCACGCCCAGGCGGCCGCTACGGGGTCTGCCGGCCAGGGCAGGCGGCTGACCGCGAAGTCCCTGGCCGCGATATCGAAGGCCTCGGCCGTGGTGGGCATGGCCCTTTCCGTGATTCTCATCCTCGGGGTTCTGGTCCTCGACTCCACCGTGTCCTGAACGCAAGACCTGCTCGCGTAGGTTGTCGGCATGGCCGAGTGGGACAAGTGGGACGTCAAGAAGCTCCAGATCCTCCGGACGCTGCGGGACCGCGGCACCGTCACCGCGACCGCGGAGGCGCTGCTGATGACGCCGTCGGCCGTGTCGCAGCAGTTGACCAATCTCGCGAAGCAGCTCGGCGTCACGCTGCTGGAGGCGCACGGACGCCGTGTCCGGCTCACGGACGCCGCCCACCTCGTACTGCGTCATGCCGAGGCGGTGTTCGCGCAGTTGGAGCGGGCCGACGCGGAGCTGGCCGGGTATCTGCAGGGGGAGGCCGGGGAGGTGCGGGTCGGGGCGTTCTCGACCGCCGTGCCCGCGCTCGTCGTGCCCGCCGTGCAGCGGCTGCGGACCGCGTACCCCGCGCTGGAGGTACGGGTCCGGGAGGCGGAGGCGGCCGAGGCGTACGAGCTGCTGTCCGCCGGGGACGTGGACCTCGCGCTGTCGCTGGCCGCGCACGCGCCGACGGCCCGGGATCCGAAGTTCACCCGCGTACCGCTGCTCGCCGATCCGCTGGACGTGGCACTGCCGGCCGGGCATCCGAGGGCGGCCGAGCCGGGGCTGCGGCTGGCCGATCTGTCGGAGGAGCCGTGGATCTTCGGAGGCAGCGGACCCTGGTCCGAGATCACGCTGGCCGCGTGCGAGGCGGCCGGGTTCGTTCCGGAGCAGGCGCATTCCGCGTCCGGGTGGACCGCGATTCTCGCCATGGTGGAGGCGGGCATGGGGGTCGCGCTCGTACCGCGCATGGCGGCCGCGGAGCGGCGCAGCGGGGTCGTCATGCGGGTGCTCAGCGCCGACCAGCCGCGCAGGCATGTCGTGGCAGCGGTGCGGCGGGGCGCGGAGGAGGGGGCGGGGGTGGCTCATGTGCTGGAGGCGCTGCGGGGGGCCGCCGGGGCCCGCTCCGAGACCATTCAGATCTCCTGAAGTGAATGTGCGGAAACATTCGATGGACCTGGTCGGTCGAGCGGCGGCACCGTCGTACACATGACAACCGACGCGCATGCCGCAGACCCGCACGCCGCAGACCCGCACGGCAACGACGCCGCCCCCTACCCCGGCGGCGACCCCTACGCCGACTACCGCACCGGCGACTTCCCCTTCACCGAGCTCGTCGACCTCGCCGACCGGCGCCTCGGCGCGGGCGTCATCGCCGCGAACGACGAGTTCTTCGCCGAGCGCGAGAACCTCCTCGTACGGGAGCGCGCCGTCTTCGATCCGGAGCGGTTCGGGCACAAGGGCAAGATCATGGACGGGTGGGAGACCCGGCGGCGGCGCGGCACCGCGGACGAGCCCTTCCCCGCGGCCGACGATCACGACTGGGCCGTCGTCCGTCTGGGCGCGCCCGGCGTGATCCGCGGCATCGTCGTCGACACCGCGCACTTCCGCGGCAACTACCCGCAGCGGGTGTCCGTGCAGGCCACCGCCGTCGAAGGGGCCCCGGGCCCCGAGCAGCTGCTCGCCGACGACGTGAAGTGGGAGGAGCTCGTTCCGCCCACCCCCGTACGCGGTCACGCGGCCAACGGGTTCGCCATCCGCTCCGAGCGGCGCTGGACGCACATCCGGCTGTGCCAGCACCCCGACGGCGGCATCGCCCGCCTCCGTGTGCACGGCGAGGTCGTGCCGGCCCCCGCCTGGCTGGAGCTTCTCGGGACCTTCGACCTCGTCTCCGTGCTCAACGGCGGGGTGTACGAGGACGCTTCGGACCGGTTCTACTCCTCGCCGACGCAGATCATCCTGCCCGGCACGTCCCGGAAGATGGACGACGGCTGGGAGAACCGGCGCCGCAGGGACCGGGGCACCAACGACTGGGTGCGGTTCCGGCTCGCCGCCCAGGGGGCCGTCCGGGCCGTCGAGATCGACACGGCGTATCTGAAGGGCAATGCGGCCGGCTGGATCGCGCTCAGCGGCCGCGACGGCGAGACCGGCGAGTGGTTCGAGATCCTCCCGCGCACCCGGCTCCAGCCCGACACCCTCCACCGCTTCGCGCTCGCGGCGCCGGCGGTCGCGACGCATGTGCGGCTGGACGCGTTTCCGGACGGCGGGGTGGCGAGGATGCGGCTGCACGGTGAGCTCACTGAGCAGGGGGCGAGTGAACTGCACGAGCGCCACGCACGGTTGACGGGCTGAAACCCCGCTGACGCCCGGCCGACGGCAGCGGCCGGGCGTCAAGCGTCTCAGGCATTTCGGGCGACGGCCATCATGGGCACCCGGTCCGGGTGTGCCACGGCCGAGGCGACCTCCTTGGGAGTGTGACCGGGGACGGGCCGCAGTTGCCAGCGGGCGAGGATCGTCGCCAGTGCGATCGTCGCCTCTGTCCAGACGAACGCGTCCCCGATGCACTTGCGGTTGCCCGCCCCGAAAGGGGCATAGGCCTGTCGGGAGATGCCGGCCCGGCGCTCCGGCAGCCACCGGTCGGGGTCGAATCGGTCCGGGTCGTCGTAAAGACTCGGGTCGCGGTGCATGGCATAGAGACTGAAGGCGACCTCGGTGCCGGCGGGGAAGGCGAACCCGCCGAGTTCCACCTCTTCCGTGGCACGGCGCATGAGCAGGGTGACGCCGTGCAGGCGGATCACCTCGTCGAGCACCCGCCGGACGGCTTCGAGTTTCGGAACGTCCTCGATGGTCACCGAGCGGTCACCGACGACCTCCTCGATCTCGGCCACGAGTTGCTTCTCGACCTCAGGGTGATGAGCCAGCTCATGGAAGGTCCAGGCGAGCGTGGAAGCCGTTGTCTCGGCGCCGGCGAAGAGGATAGTGCTCAGTTCGTCTCGCACCTCCGTGTCGGACAGCGCCTCGCCGGTCTCCGCGTCCTGCGCGGCAAGCAGCACCGTGAGCAGATCGTTGTGTTCGGTCCGCCCGGACCGGCGCGTGGTGGCGACCACGTCGTCGATGACCTCGCGCAGATTTGCGGCCGCGGCGTCGAAGTCACGGTTGGCACGGATCGGCAGGCGGTCGAGGATCTTGGGGGATGCCGCCCGTATCAGCATGTTCTTCAGAACCACTGGCAGGTTCTTGCGAACGGCCTCAACTGCAGGCAACCCTATGTCCGTGGAGAACAGGGTCTTCGCCAGGGTTTCGACCGCGTATCCGGCCATCGCCTGTTCCATCTCGACGTGCTGGCCCGGCGTCCATGAGTCGGCCAGTTCACGTGCGTTGTCGCTCATGATCTCGGCGTACATCGAGATGCGCTGCGGGTGAAACATCGGCTGGATCAGCCGGCGGTGTCTGCGGTGCACCTCTCCGTTCGCCGTCGCCAGACCGTTGCCCGCGAGCGGGCGCAGTCGGTCGAACAGCCGGCCCTTCTCGAAATGCCGCGCCTTGCGGACGGTGACCTCGTGAACCAGTTCGGCGGAGGTGACGATGTAGACCGGCATGGTGCCCAGGTTCACCTGGACCAGGTCGCCGCTGCCGCGCAACGACTTGAGGAAGCCGAGTGGGTCGCGCCACAGCTTCAACGCGTGCCCGAGAAGGGGGACGGCGCCGGGAGCGCGGGGGACCGATTGCAAGCCAACTGACACCGGAGAATCCTTAGTTTCTACGCGGCGCGCTGCGCGGGCACGTGGCCGTGGCGCGTCGCGGTCTCATCGGGAAGGAGGTTCCACCACCAGGAGACGGCGGGGATGTCCAGCGGCTCGCGGCTGTCGTCGGTGGGGGTCGCGCGGAACACCGAGGGGATGTTCGCGGGGTCCTCCGGCGTGGTGTAGCGAACGGAGCTGACGCCCCAGTCCTGGGCGCCGCGGATGAAGGAGGCGAGGCTGGCGAGGTACTGCCGCAGCTGCGGGCTCCCCTCCTCCGACAGATACGCGCTCAGCCGCATGAAGAGGCACATCACGCGGTCCCGCTGGGCGATCGCTGTCGTCAGGGCGCGCTTGGGCGTGAGGCCCTCCTGCTCCAGCACGCGCAGGACGTTGAGGTAGTAGCCCGTCCCGCTCCGCTCCTTGTGGTGCGAAAAGATGTCGTTGTCCCAGGTGATCACGAAGGACGCCATCTCGGCGGCGGCGCGCACCGCCGTACGGTCCCGCTCGTGCGGCTGGAGTTCGTAGCCGTAGCCCATCTCCAGCATCGGCAGCACCACCGAGGTCGCACCGTCGTACAGGCGCATCAGGGTGTAGTCGTTGAGATCGGGGACGGTGCCCGTACGGCGGTGGGAGGCTTCCCAGACCACGGAGAAGAAGTACTCGCGCAGGGCGTCGACCCAGCGGGCGGTCTGCCCGGCCGTGCCGTAGCGGGTGACTCTGAGGCGCAGGTCGCGCAGTCCGGCGGCCAGCGGGTCGTCGAGCATCATCGGGGCCTCGGGATTCTGCGCGACGCGCAGCAGACCGTGCAGCATGCCCGCCAAGTCGCCTGGCCGGTGGCCGAGTTCCCCCTCCTCGCAGTGTCCGTCGTCCACGCCGAACAGCCACAGCACGAAGTCCGCAAGGAGGGAGACGACCTCCTGGCGGCCATCCGGGAGTATCCGGGCGGCGAACGTGCCGATGTCCTGTGTCACGAGCTTGCCGCGTAGTTCCTCGGAACCGATACGAAACGTTTCGGCCCAGGCTGCGGTCTGGACGTCTATCTCCGCATGGCGTGGATGTATCGCCGGTGGGATGGGAGAGAAGATCGGCGGAACTATGAGCTCGGGCCCCACGTCGGCCTCCCTCTTGTCAGGGTGCGACGTGTCACAGCCGTAACACGCGTAACTCGCACCTCAGAGTGATCAACTATGGCGCATAGTAGCCACCCGAATCGGCCGTTCCAATAGGACGATCTCCCTGCAATACAGCAGCAATACGGCCATCGTGGAGATGTTCAGTACCGCGAGCGAAAGAACCGCCTCCACCAAGGCCCGCGCCCCTGGTCACCGGTGGCACGCCCCTCCGGGGCGGACGGGGCGGGCACGGAAACCGTGTCCGGCAGCGGGCCTGGCATCGTCGACGCGAAGTTCAGCGGCATCTTCGCGCCACTCCCGTCGGTCGGCAGGGGTGGCGTGAACTGGACGGGCAGCGCCTCGAGTCGCTTCGAGAGCCAGGCAGCGCGCTCGCGCAGCTCGCCCTCGGGCACCGCGAGCTGCATGTCGGGCAGGCGGGCGAGCAGCGTGTCGATCCCGGTGTCCGCGATGGCCCGGCCGATGTCCTGCCCGGGGCACTCGTGCGGACCGCTGCTGAAGGCGAGATGGGCGCGGTTGCCCTGCAGCGGCTTGGCGAGGTCGGGCCGGATCTCCGGGTCGACGTTGCCGGGGGCGAGACCCATCAGCAGCATGTCTCCCGCCCTGATCTGCCTACCGCCGAGGACTGTGTCCCCCGTGGCCCAGCGGCCGGTGATCGCCGAGAGCGGCGGCTCGTCCCACAGCACCTGCTCCAGTGCGTCGGGCAGGGTCATATGACCGCCCGCGAGGTTCGCGCGGAAGCGGCGGTCCGTCAGCACCAGACGAAGCGTGTTGGCGATCAGGTTGACGGTGGGTTCGTTCGCGGCGACGAGCACGAGCCGTAGATGCTCCATGACCTCGTCGTCGGTGAGGGCAGCCGAGTGCCCGATGAGCGAGGTCACGAAGTCGTGCCCTGGCGCGGCCTTCTTGCGTTCGGCCAGCGTGCGCAGCATCTCCACGACGAAGTCATTGCTGGCGAGCGCCGTCTCGCTGCCCTTCATCAGGTCCAGGACGGCGTCCACGAGACGGGGCCCGTACTCTTCGGGCATACCGAACAGCTGAGTCATCACAAGCAATGGCAGCTTTTCGGCGAAGTCGCCGATCAGATCGGCGCGTCCCGTTGCCGCGAACGAGTCGACCAGCTGGTTCGTGTACCGGATGACATAGCGCCTGATCCCCCGGCGGTCGAACCTCTCCAGGCCGTCCCGGACGGCCGAGCGCAGCCGCTCGTGCTCTTCGCCGTCGGCAAAGACGCAGATGGGCTGCCACGCCACCATCGGGAGCAGGGGGGAGTCCGCGGCGACCCTGCTCTCCTGGAACATCCGCCAGAGCCGGGAGTCGTTGGAGAAGCGCGACGGCGAGCGCATCACCTCCAGGTTCTCCCGGTGCCCCAGCACCAGCCACGCCGGCAGATCCCCGTGCAGCAACACCGGCGCCACCGCACCGTGCTCCCCGCGGAGCACCTCGTACAGCGCCCGCGGATCGGCCTCGGCGACCGGGCCGTACAGCCTGTGCAGTTGATCCGGGCTCATGCCGTGGGCCGGGCAGCCCGGCGGCGGGGTGAGTCCGGTGCCGGTCTCGGAACCGGTCCCGGTCTCGGGAGTCGGGGCAGTGGTCATGACGCCTCCTGCGTCGTGGCAAGGGTCTGCAGATACCGCATCAGCGTCATCAGGACGTCCCGGCTGGACGCCCGCTGCCGCGCGTCGCACCGCACGATCGGCACCGACTCCGGCAGATCGAGCGCGCCGCGCAGCTCCTCGACGGGGTGACCGGGCGCGTCCGGGAAGGAGTTGACGGCCACGACGAAGGGCACGCCCCGCTCCTCCAGGCGTCCGATGACGTCGAAGCTGACCTCGAGGCGGCGGGTGTCGACCAGCACCACCGCACCCAGCGCGCCCTCGAACAGGCCGCGCCACAGGAACCAGAAGCGCTCCTGTCCGGGCGTGCCGAACAGATAGAGCACCAGCTCCTCGTTGATGCTGATGCGGCCGAAGTCCATCGCGACGGTCGTCGACGTCTTGCCGCCGATGCCGGCCGTGTCGTCGATGCCGACGCCGGCCTGGGTCATCGTCTCCTCGGTGGTCAGCGGCCGGATCTCGCTGACCGAGCCGACGAGGGTCGTCTTGCCGACTCCGAAACCGCCCACGATCACCACCTTGACGGCGGCGGCGGCGGTCGCCGGCAGCACATCCTCGCTCCGCGGCCCAGTGGTCCGCGCGGGCTGCTCAGAGCCTCTGAAGTCCATCGATCACTGCCTCAATCAAAGCGCGGTCGGGGAGACGGGCGGGTGGGACGGGCGCGCGGGCGATCACCCGGTTGTCGGCGAGCAGATCGCCGAGCAGGACGGTGACGACGCTGACCGGGAGCCCCGTGTACGCGGAGATCTCGGCGACGGACAGCGGCGCCTGGCACAGCTGGGTGATCGCCGCGTGCTCCGGCTGCATACCGGGCTTCGGCCGGGACCTGGCCACGATCAGCGTGACCAGGTCGAGCTCGACGGGGGCCGACGACGTGCTGCGGCCGCCGGTGATCACATAGAGCCGCTCGGGACTGGCCTCTTCCCAGTCCCCGCCGCCCGGGTGGCTCACCTGGCCGGCCCGTCCTGGCGGGGCGGGCTGCTCAAGTGCTCGCCGATCCGCAGGACGAGGTCCCGCATCCGCTGGCCCATCAGCCCGGCGTCGACCCCCTCGCCGGCGAGTACGGCGAGGAACGCTCCCGCTCCGGCCGCCATCAGATAGAAGAATCCGCCGTCCATCTCGATGACCACGAGCCGCATCCGGCCGTCGCTGTACGGGAGTTCGGAGGCGACGGCGCCCGCCAGGGACTGCAGTCCGGCGCAGGCGGCGGCCAGCCGGTCGGCGGTGTCGGTGTCCGTGCCGTACTGGGCCATGCGCAGACCGTCGGCGGAGAGCACGACCACATGTCTGGTCTGCGGCACTCCTTCCGCGAGGTCCTTGAGCATCCAGTCCATGTTGGCCTGCTGCTGAATCATGGCTGCGTGTTCCCCTTGCTAGCGTCGGTGGCCTCACCGGAGAGACCGCTCTGGAAGGCGGCCAGCCACATTCCGGGCTGCACCTGTGGTGTGGGCTCCTGGTCGGGAGCCGCGGTGGGCGTGGACGACGCCGGCGTGACGGAGGCGGCGGGCGCAGCGGCGGCGAGCGGGGTGGCGGGCGGGGTGGCGGGCGTCTTGCGACGCCGCTGCGGGAGGCCGTTCGGGGTCCGCTCGACCACGACCGGTACGGGGTCGTCGGCCACCGGACCGGTGACCGCGCGCTGCACCGGGGCGGCAGGCGCAGCCGGGGCCTGGGCCGCTGCCGGAGCGGGCGCCGTCGCCGTCGTCGGGACGGCCGCGGTGGCCGGGAGCGTCGTCAGGGGTACGGACGATGCGCCGATGCCGTGGGCGAGGCCGGTCGCGGACGCGGACGTGGTGATCATCTCCTGCGGGACGATCAGGACCGCGCGGACACCGCCGTACGCGGAGGAGCGCAGCGAGACCTGGAAGCCGTACGCCTGTGCCAGCCGGCCGACCACGGCGAGGCCGAGACGCGGGGTCTCACCGAGGTCGTTGAGGTCGATGCCCTGCTGGGCCTGGCGGAGCATCCGCTCGGCCCGCTTGCGGGCCTCCTCGCTCATGCTGACGCCGCCGTCCTCGATCTCGACGGCGATGCCCGACTGGACGTCGACGGCGGTCAGATGGACCTTGGTCTGCGGAGGTGAGTAGCGGGTGGCGTTGTCGAGCAGCTCGGCAAGGGCGTGGATCAGCGGCTCGACGGCGGGGCCGACGACGGCGACCTCGGTGACGGAGTGCAGTTCGACGCGCTGGTAGTCGATGATCCGCGACATGGCGCCGCGCATGACGCTGTACAGCGGCACGGCCCGGCTCCACTGGCGGCCGGGCCGCGCACCGCCGAGTACGGCGATGGAGTCGGCGAGCCGGCCGATCAGCGCGGTGCCGTGGTCGAGGCGGAGCAGATCGCCGAAGACGTCCGGCGCCTTGCCGTGCCGGTCCTCCATCTCGCGGAGTTCCTGGGCCTGCTGGTGGACGATGGCCTGGACGCGGCGGGCGATGTTCACGAAGGCGCGCTGCGCGGACTCGCGCAGGTCCTCCTCGGCGACGACGGCGTCGACGACCGTGCGGACGACGGCCCGGTGTGCCTCGGGAGCGGTGAGCGAGGCCAGTACGTCCTCGGGGAACTCTCCCTTGCGCAGCCGGTCCACGACCTCGGGCAGCAGCGTCCCGGCGAGGTGCGCGGTCTCGGCCGCCTGGCGGGACAGCACGGCGTCGCGTTCGGCGACGGCCTGCCGCAGGGCCTCGATCGCCCGGCCGCGGCGGGCGGCCTCGGCGCTGATGGCCGCGACCGCGACGGCGGCGACGGCACCGATGACCGCGACGGGGACACGAGCCGGAGCGGAGACGAGTGCCACCGCGACGGCGGTGGCGACAACTGTCAGAGCAGCGGGCAGCAGCCACCCGAAAGAGGCCGCGGATCGCGGACTTCCACTTCCGGGCGACGATTCCTCACGGACCATCAGCACCCTCAAACCATCTGAACGGAAACGATCATATGACGACGGGCAGGGAGCATAGTCGTTCAGAAGCACGGGTGTTGACGCCGGGTCACTGTTTGGACACACCTTCCTGATGCGCCCTGCCGGACATGCGGAAGGGCGCCCCAGACCAAAAGGTTCCGGGGCGCCCTCCGCGCGCTGTCAGGGGTCGTGGACCCCAGCAGGTCAGGCCGCTGCCGCGTCCGCCGCCTGAGCCCTCAGGGCTCGCTCGATGCCCGCGCGGGACTCCGAGACCAGCCGGCGCAGAGCCGCGTTCGGCTCGGCTGAATCCAGCCATTCGTCCGTAGCGTCGAGCGTCGCCTGCGACACCTGGAGCGAGGGGTAGAGGCCGATCGCGATCTGCTGGGCGATCTCGTGCGAGCGGGACTCCCACACGCCCTTGACCGCCGCGAAGTACTTCTCCGCGTACGGGGCGATCAGCTCACGCTGGTCGGTCTGGACGAAGCCGCCGATGACGGCCTCCTGCACCGCGTTCGGCAGCTTGTCGGACTCGACCACCGAAGCCCACGCCTCGGCCTTGGCCTCCGGCGTCGGACGTGCGGCCCGGGCGGTCGCCGCGTGCCGCTCGCCGGCGGCCGTCCTGTCGCGCTCCAGCTCGCCCGCGATCTCGTCCTCGTCGAAGACGCCGGTCGCCGCCAGCCGCTCCACGAACGCCCAGCGCAGCTCGGTGTCCACGGCCAGGCCCTCGATCGTCTCCCGGCCCGCCAGCAGCGCCTCCAGCAGGTCCAGCTGCTGCGGAGTGCGCGCGGTCGCCGCGAACGCCCGCGCCCATGCCAGCTGGTGGTCGCTCGCCGGCTCCGCCGCACGCAGATGCGCCAGCGTCGCGTCCGTCCACTGCGTCAGACCCACCTCGCGCCACTCCGGCGCCGCGTACAGGTCGATCGCCAGCTTCACCTGGCGCTGCAGCGACTGGACGACGCCGATGTCCGACTCCTTCGCGATGCCCGACAGCACCAGCGAAAGATAGTCACGCGTCGCCAGCTCACCGTCGCGCGTCATGTCCCAGGCCGAGGCCCAGCACAGCGCCCGCGGCAGCGACTCGGTGAAGTCGCCCAGATGCTCCGTGACCGCCTTCAGCGACTCCTCGTCCAGGCGGACCTTCGCGTACGACAGGTCGTCGTCGTTGAGCAGCACGACCGCCGGTCGCTGCTTGCCGACCAGCTCCGGTACGCCGGTCAGCTCACCGTCGACATCCAGCTCGATCCGCTCGGTGCGCACCAGCTTCCCGGCCGAGTCGAGGTCGTAGAAACCGATCGCGATCCGGTGCGGCCGCAGCACCGGCTCGCCCTTCGCGCCGGCCGGAAGCGCGGGGGCCTCCTGCTTGACCGCGAAGGAGGTGATCGCGCCCGACGCGTCGGTGTCGATCACCGGGCGCAGGATGTTGATGCCGGCGGTTTCCAGCCAAGCCTTCGACCATGTCTTCAGATCGCGGCAGCTGGTCTCCTCCAGCGCGCCGAGCAGATCCGTCAGCCGGGTGTTCCCGAACGCGTGCTGCTTGAAGTACGCCTGCACGCCCCGGAAGAACTCGTCCATGCCGACATAGGCGACGAGCTGCTTCAGCACCGACGCGCCCTTGGCGTACGTGATGCCGTCGAAGTTCACGAGAACGTCGTCGAGATCGCGGATCTCGGCCATGATCGGGTGCGTGGACGGCAGCTGGTCCTGCCGGTACGCCCAGGTCTTCATCGAGTTCGCGAACGTGGTCCACGAGTGCGGCCACTTCGACGCGGGGTGGTACGCCTGGCAGGCGATCGACGTGTACGTGGCGAACGACTCGTTCAGCCACAGGTCGTTCCACCACTCCATGGTGACCAGGTCGCCGAACCACATGTGGGCCAGCTCGTGCAGGATCGTCTCCGCCCGCACCTCGTACGACGCGTCCGTCACCTTCGACCGGAAGACGTACTGGTCGCGGATGGTCACCGCGCCCGCGTTCTCCATCGCGCCCGCGTTGAACTCCGGCACGAAGAGCTGGTCGTACTTGGCGAACGGGTAGGCGTAGTCGAACTTCTCCTGGAACCAGTCGAAGCCCTGCCGGGTGACCTCGAAGATCGCGTCCGAGTCCAGGAACTCGGCGAGCGACGGACGGCAGTAGATGCCCAGCGGGACGCTCTGCCCGTCCTTCTCGTACGAGCTGTGCACGCTGTGGTACGGGCCGACGATCAGCGCGGTGATGTACGTGGAGATCCGCGGCGTCGGCTCGAAGGCCCAGACGTTGTCCTTCGGCTCCGGCGTCGGCGAATTGGAGATCACGGTCCAGCCCTCGGGCGCCTTCACCGTGAACTGGAACGTCGCCTTCAGATCCGGCTGCTCGAAGCTCGCGAACACCCGGCGGGCGTCCGGCACCTCGAACTGGGTATAGAGGTAGGCCTGTTGGTCGACCGGGTCGACGAACCGGTGCAGGCCCTCACCGGTGTTGGTGTAGGAGCAGTCCGCGACGACCCTCAGCTCGTTCGGGCCCGCGTGCAGATGCGCCAGCGCGATCCGGGAGTCCCGGAAGACCGCGGCCACGTCCAGCGACCTGCCGTTCAGTACGACCTCGTGCACGGCGGGCGCGACAAGGTCGATGAAGGTCTCCGCGCCGTCCTCGGCGGAGTCGAAGCGCACAGTGGTCACGGACCGGTAGGTGCCGCCCTCCTGTGCCCCGGTGAGATCGAGGTCGATCTCGTACGAGCCTACGGTGAGCAGGCGCGCCCGTGTTTGCGCCTCTTCACGGGTCAGGTTTGTGCCAGGCACCCGGTCATCCCCTCGGTTCTGTCCTCGGTATGTGACGTTTCGGAACATCCTTCCACGAGGGGCAGCTCAGCCGCCCGCCGTGAACGCGATGACCGCCTCAGGGAAATCCCGGAGGCGGTCACCGAGGGGTTCGACGCGGCTTTCGACGCAGCCTGCGAGGTGGCTTTCGGGGTGGCCTTCGAGGTGGCTTTCGAGGGCCGGCCGCCCGGGAGTCAGCCCTTCAGCTCCTCCGCGACCAGCTCCGCGATCTGCACCGCGTTCAGCGCGGCACCCTTGCGGAGGTTGTCGTTGGAGAGGAAGAGGGCGAGGCCGTTGTCGACGGTCTCGTCCACGCGGATGCGGCCCACGTACGAGGAGTCCTTGCCGGCGGCCTGCAGCGGGGTCGGGATCTCGGAGAGCTCGACGCCCTCCGCGTCCTTCAGCAGCTCGTACGCGCGCTCCACGCTGATCGGACGCTCGAAGCGCAGGTTCACCTGGAGCGAGTGGCCGGAGAAGACCGGGACGCGCACGCACGTGCCGGAGACCTTGAGCCCGGGGATCTCCAGGATCTTGCGGGACTCGTTGCGGAGCTTCTGCTCCTCGTCGGTCTCGTGGGAGCCGTCGTCGACGATCGAGCCGGCGAGGGGGAGCACATTGAAGGCGATGGGGCGCTTGTAGACGCCGGGCTCCGGGTAGACGACGGCATCGCCGTCGTGGGTGAGCGCCGAGGCACGGTCGGCGACGGCCTTCACCTGGCCGTCGAGCTCGGCGACGCCCGCCAGGCCCGAGCCGGACACGGCCTGGTAGGTGGTGGCGACGAGCGCGGTGAGGCCCGCCTCCTGGTGGAGCGGCTTGAGGACGGGCATCGCGGCCATCGTCGTGCAGTTCGGGTTGGCGATGATTCCCTTGGGGCGGTCCTTGACCGCGTGCGCGTTGACCTCGGAGACGACCAGCGGCACGTCGGGGTCGCGGCGCCAGGCGGAGGAGTTGTCGATCACGACGGCACCCTGGGAGGCGACCTTCTCGGCGAGGGCCTTGGAGGTCGCGCCGCCGGCCGAGAACAGCACGATGTCCAGGCCCGAGTAGTCGGCGGTGGCCGCGTCCTCGACCGTGATCTCCTGGCCCTCCCACTCGATCGTGGAGCCCGCCGACCGGGCCGAGGCGAACAGCCGCAGCTCGGCGACCGGGAACTTCCGCTCGGCGAGGATCTTGCGCATGACCGTGCCGACCTGCCCGGTGGCTCCGACGATTCCGACCTTCACGGGGACTCCTCCGTACGTTCCTGCAGCCTGGGTGGCCTGAGTGGCTCTCCATGATGCGTATGCCACCGCCCGCCTTGTCCAATCCATTGTCCGAGGGACGGGACACCGCCCCGGGTCACGTCCCCCGGACACGGCGAAGGGCGGGCGCCCGATGGACGCCCGCCCTCACTGATGAATCATGCCGTCACGGCGTGTTACGGAGTGACCTTCTCGATCACCACGCTGCCGGTGCCCGCGGCCGTGCCGCGCGCGTTCAGCAGCTGCACCTCGCCGAAGAACCGGCGTCCCTCCGGCGCCGCGCCGCTCACCAGCACATCGGCGGTGACCTGCGCGCTCGCGCCGTTGGCCAGCGAGACGGTCTTCGACTCGTCGACCTTGACCGTGCCGAGCGCCGAGGAGAAGTACACGTCCTTGTAGTCGTACGTGGTGCCGCCCGGCGACACCGCGTAGCCGTCGACGAGGATCGTGTACGTACCGGCGGCCGGGTTGGCCACGGAGACGGACTCCTCGGAGTCACCGTCCGCGGACTGGCCGACGAGCTTGCCGTCCTTGACGACCGTCAGGTCCAGGTCGGCGGACTTGTCCGAGGTGTTCCCGATGACGACGTCGAGCCGCTCGACACCGGCGCCGATGGTGACCGTGGACACCTGGCGCTGGTCCTGCGCGATGGTCGGCGTCGCGGTCTTCGCGGAGCCGAGCGAGCCGCCCTTCAGCTTGCCCGCCAGCGCGGCCGCGTCATTGGTGACCTTCCAGTCGACCGTCGACGGGGTACCGATCTTCGCCTCGGGCAGGGTCTTCACGGCCGGGTCGAAGGACGCCCCGAGCAGCGTGACGTCCAGCTGGAACGGGTTGTCCAGCAGCGGGGACGTACGACGCGACTCGACCTCGATCTCCCAGACGCCCGGCTGCGGGTTCGCGTACGAGCGCACATCGGGGCGGCAGGTGTTGGCCGGGTTGTTGTAGTTCGCGTAGCAGACCGTGGACGCGGTGTCCTCGAACGCCACGCCGTACGGGTGGACCGAGATGAACCGCGTCTGGCTGCCCGTGCCGAGACCGCCGAGCGCGACCTCCAGGGTCTTGGCGCCCTGCGGGACCGTCACGAAGTAGGACCGGTTGCTGTTGCGCTGCACCGAGCCCTTGGCGGTGAAGGTGTAGGCCGGCTTGACCAGCTCGTTCGACGCGACCACGGTGGCGAGGATCTGCTTGTCGACGCCCTCGGTGCGCTCGTCGTCCGCCTCCAGGATGGCGCTGTGGACGCCCGCGGAGGAGGCCTTGGCCTGCACCTTGACGGTGACCGGCTTGTTCAGCGGCAGATACACGGCGCCGGAGCCCGGCAGGTCGAAGGTGCCGTCGTTGTACTTCCAGTCCAGCTCGTGCCGGACGGGACGGTTCGGACCGCTCGTGCGCGTGATGGTGACGTCGTACGTCTTCTTCTGGCCGGTCTTCAGGCCGCCCTCGCGGTCGTAGATACCGGCGCCGAAGCCCGCCTCCGGCTTCAAAAGGTGGTCGAGCGCGGTGTCGACCGGCGCCTTCACCGTGTACGAGTGGGCCGTGGCGCCGTCCTGGATCGACTCCCACGCCTCGTTGATGTCGATCAGACCCGCGCCCTGCTCATGCGCCTTCACTCCGGGGATGCGCTTGGCGGTGCTGGTCAGCGCGGTGCGGAGGGTGAGCGGGGAGAGCTTGACGTGGCGCTGCCTGGCGGCCGAGATGAGCAGCGCGCTCGCGCCCGCGGCCTGCGGCGAGGACATCGACGTGCCGTTCAGCATGCCGTAGCCGGCGGGCAGCTTGTAGCCGGCCTCGGCCACCGGGGCGCCCGCCTGCCAGGTCGGGATCGTGTTGATCGCCGAGCCGGGGGCGGAGATGGTCGGGGTGAAGTTGCCGTTCTCCGTCGGACCGCGGGAGGAGAAGTTGAACATGTTGTACGGCTTCTCGACCTGCGAGCCGTAGTTGGCGGCCCAGGTGGCCTTGGAGATCGCGGCGCCGACCGAGAGGACCTTGTTGGCCAGTCCCGGGTCACCGATCGTGTTCACGCCCGGGCCCTCGTTGCCGGCCGAGATGACCAGCTGGACGCCGTAGGTGTCGATCAGCCGGTTGTAGAGCAGGGCGCGCGCGTTGTCGGCGCCCTCGCCGCGGTCGCTGTCGTCGTAGTTCAGCGCGGGCAGGCCGCCGATGGACATGTTGACGATGTCGACGCCGCGGTTGACGACGAGGTCCTGCATGCCCTCGAGCAGGGCGATGTTGGTGCAGCCGCCGCTCCAGGTGCAGGCGCGCGAGGAGACCAGCTTGGCGCCGGGCGCCGCGCCGTTCATCCGGCCGCCGAAGAGGCCGTTGGCGGCGGTGATGCCGGCCACGTGGGTGCCGTGCGAGCCCTCGATGACGCCGATGTTGACGTAGTCGGAGAACTTCCCGGCCTCGAACTCGACGTTCTTGCGGAGCTCCACCACGAACGGGATGCGCTCGGCGATCTCGGTGGCCGGATCGTCCGTACCGAACCAGCCGACCTGGTAGCCGTCCTTGTACGGCTTCATCGCGGTGTCGTTGGTGAAGTCCGCGTCGTCGTTCAGGTCGACGCGCACGGTGCCGGCGGCCGGGTCGTAGAGGACACCCCACTTGTCGGTGGTGTCGCCGTCCCGGTTGAGGTCACCGGCCATGTCGCCGCCGAGGGTCGCACGCTCCTCGAAGACGCTGAGCTTGAACTCGCCCGCGGGCGCGTTCCAGGTGCGGCCGCCCGCGGTGAACACGGGGCCGGTCACGGCGGCGTCCATCCTGCGCCAGGTGCCGTCGCCGTCCTTGACCGGGTCGGTCGCGGTCACCCAGTCGACGATCTTGCGCTCGCCGGTGGAGGTCTTCTGCAGGGCCGGGTGGCCCAGGTCGACGCCGGAGTCGAGGATGCCGATGGTCACCCCGCGGCCGTCGGCCCTGGGGTGGTCCTGGACGAACTCCACGGCGCCCGTCTCGTGGGACGGGTTGTACGGGTTCTTCGCCGGGGTCTTCTTGCCCGGCGCCGGGTACGAACCTGCCGTCGGGCCTTCGGAGGCGGCACCCCTGGCGCCCGCGTCCGGCCTCGGGTCGTCCAGCTTGATCTCGCGCTGGAGGTCCATGCCCTGGACGGTGGAGAGCTCGCCGGCCCGGTTGAGGGCGCTCTTCGCCCTGCCCGTCGGGAGCGTGGCCCTTACGTAGCCGAGCTTGTCGTTCTTCTGGCCGACGACGGCGCCGGCGACGGCGTCGAGCTGGCCGGCGACCTGCTCGGTCTGGCCGGGAGCGGTGGCGACCATGACCGTGACGGTCTTCTGGCCCTTCGCCTCCGCCTCGGCGAGGAGTTCGGCATCGGCCTGGCCGAGCTTTTCTGCGGGCGTCTCGGAGGTCTTGACCGGGCCGGTCGCACCGGCCGGATCATCGGCGGCGGTCGCGGCGGAAACGGGGGCGGCGCCGGAGGCCACAAGCGCGGCGACAAGGCCTGCGGCAGCGGCGACCCGGGCCACGCGTCTGTGCCCGGATATGGAGCCCTGGGACTCGAGGGTGGTCATCAGCATCCCTGTTTTGTGAAAGAGGGGTCCGGAATTCGGTACCGGATGACCGCTCAGCCTTTCGCAAGTGACAGGGGTTTGTGGAGAGTTGCCGGAGGCGGGATACGGCCATGGCGTACATCCGCCACTGGCGGGACATGAGCCATGGGGGACAAATGGCTGAATAACCGACGAGTTGGCCCGCTCGGTGGTTCAACGGTGGACGGTTCGGCGCTGAACGATCAGCTTTCGCGGACCTTCGCGTAGTGCCGGGAGGCCTTCGCCCGGTTGCCGCACAGCGCCATGGAGCACCAGCGCCGCGTGCCGTTCCGTGAGGTGTCGAAGAAATGCAGGACGCACGCGTCATGGGCGCAGGCGCGGACGCGGTCGGGCGCGGTGTGCAGCAGGTCCAGATAGTCGCGTACGGCCGTCCAGCCCGGACCCCACGCGGGGTCGGCGAACTCGGCACGCTCGCCCGGTCCTTCGGCGGTGAGCGTCGCGCGGATGCGTCCGTGGTCCAGGACCGCGTCGGCCCGTGCGGCCGCGGCGGCGTCCCCGCGGTGGTCCACGGCGGCAGCCAGTGCGTCACGCGCGACGAGCGTCTTCTCCAGGGTGGGGCCGTCGGCGGCGAAGCGGTCACCGAGACCGGTGCTCGCCAGCCAGATCCGCAGGCCGTCGACGGAGGCCAGCAGGTCCTGCTGCTCGCCCTCCTGGAGCCAGCGGGTGTTGAGCAGGTCCAGGGAGACCGGTTCACCGATGAGCGGACGGGGATCGGACGCGGCGGCGGGCGCGGCGGCGGACGCGGTCATGGCGGGCTCCCTCTGCTGGCTAACCCCTCAAGGGTACGTGACCGGGTTGACGAAGCTCGATCTAACCTATAACTTTGAATTAGGAGGTTAGACATGACAGTGATCAGCGCGCTGCGCACCGGCCACATCGGCCTGAACGTGACGGACATCGAGCGCTCGCTCGCCTTCTACAGGGGCGTCCTGGGCTTCGAGGTGATCGGCGAGGGCAAGGAGGAGGGGCAGCGCTACGCGTTCCTCGGCCGCGACGGCCGGCTCACGCTCACCCTCTGGCAGCAGGCCGGCGGACCGTACGACCCGGGCCGCGCCGGACTGCACCACCTGGCCTTCGAGGTCGACACCATCGACGAGGTGCGCACCGCCGAGGCCGAGCTGACATCCCACGGAGTGGACTTCGCGTACGACGGCGTGGTCGCACACGGCCCGGCCGGCGGCTCCGGCGGGATCTTCTTCCACGACCCGGACGGCACCCGCCTGGAGATCTTCGCCGCCACCGGGGCGGAAGCCGGCACCGCCCCTTCTACCGCACCGACCTGCGGTTTCTTCTAGAGGATCAGCTCCCATGGACCCGTACGGAACCTCGCAGCCCTACCACCGCGGATCGATCGCCGTTCAGCGCCGCGTCGGTGTCCGCGCCCAGGCCGAGCACGTCGGCCGCTCCATCGGGCCCGGCATCCGGCCGGTGGCCGCCGCGTTCCTGGAGCTCCAGCCCATGCTGGTGATCGGCGCGGCGGACCCGGCGGGCCGGCTGTGGAGCAGTCTGCTGACCGGGGCGCCCGGTTTCGTACGGGCCACAGGGCCGCACTCCGTCTCGATAGCCGGCGGCATCCCGGACGGTGACCCGCTCGCGGCCGCCTTCACCGCCGACGTGCCCGGGACCGGCGTACCCGTCGGCACCATCGCCCTCGATCCGCGCACCCGCCGCCGCATGCGACTCAACGGCATCGCCCGGCCCAGCCCGCGCGGGCTGGCAGTCGAGGCGGAGCGGGTCTTCTCCAATTGCCCGAAGTATCTGCAGAAGCGCGAGCTGTACGAACCGGCCGACGACGCCCCGCTCACCGGCGCCGCGCGACGGGGCCGCCGGCTCACCCCGGGCCAGGAGGACTTCGTCCGCGCCGCCGACACCTTCTTCATCACCACCCGCTCCGACGCCGGCGCCGACGCCAGCCACCGCGGCGGCAACCCCGGCTTCGTCCGCGTCGAGTCGGCGGACACGCTCAGCTGGCAGGACTATCCGGGCAACTCCATGTTCCTGACCCTGGGCAACCTGGAGACCGACCCGCGGGCCGGACTGCTCTTCCTGGACTGGGCCACCGGCACGACGCTCCAGCTCACGGGCACGGCCCGGACCGCATTCGGCGCGGACGGCGGCCGCTCGGTCCGCTTCCGCGTCGAGGAAGCCGTCGAAACCCCGGCGGCCAGCTCGCTGCGCTGGAGCGCCCCCGAGTACTCTCCGGCCAATCCGCCGGTGCCCTAACCTCGCCGGATGAACCAGCAGTTGAGGGTGGCGGCATACGCCGTGTGCGTACGGGACGGGCAGATACTGCTCGCCCGCTGGGTGGCGCGTGACGGCGCGAGGCGATGGACCCTGCCCGGCGGCGGGATGGACCACGGGGAGCACCCCGTCGACACCGTCGTCCGCGAGGTCGAGGAGGAGACCGGGTACACGGCCGAGGCGACCGTGCTGCTCGGTGTCGACTCGATGCGGGTCAGCAGGCCCCGCAAGCTCGGCGCCGGCAAGGACTTCCAGAGCCTGCGCATCCTCTACGAAGGACGCATAACGGGCGGCGAGCTGCGCCCGGAGACCGACGGCTCCACCGACCTGGCCGCCTGGCACCCGCTGGACGCCGTCCCCGGCCTCGACCGGGTCGCCCTGGTCGACATAGGCCTGGAGCTGTGGCGTGAGCGGCCGGCGCTGGGGCGGGTGGACGGCCACGATCCGGTGAACGGCTGAAATCCGCTCGCCCCGGCACCCTCCGGGCAACGCGCCGTGCCCTGCCGGAGTCCTGTCCGCCGAGCCCACTCGCAGACGCTCGTATGCGCTCGCAGACAGGAGAGTTCGTATGGCCGTCCTCGGGTCGGAGTTCTGCCCGGACAGCGGGGCGGGCCTAACGGGGGAGAACCACGACATGCGCCGCGGGTTCCCGGTCCGGTGAGGCCATCAGTGCCGTACGGATCACCGTCGCCTGCTGCACGGGAGCGTCCCGCAGCTTCTTCGGCGTGATGTGGACGACGGTGATCCCGAGCCGCTCCAGATGCTCGCGCTTGTGGCTGCACTCGGTCCACTCAGGGCCCTGGTCCTGGGCCTGGGCCCTCGCCGGGCGCGGGGCGCGGGTGTCGAGCTCCACGGCGACGGCCTGCTCGGGCCAGTAGGCGTCGACGCCGCCGAAGTGGGGGCCGCCGGGGAGGCGCAGATCCACGTTCCACACCGGCTCGGGGAGTCCGTACATACGGATGAGGTCGTACAGGCGGTCCTCGGCGATGGCCCGGCCCTCGGCGAGGAGGGATTCGACGGCGTCCACGACATGGGGGCGGGACAGGAGTCGTGCGCGGTTCAACTCCCCCACGACCACGCCGGGTTCGCAGTGGCCGCCGCGCACGGCCTCGGTGAGCAGCCTGCGCACCGCGGCCGGGTCGGAGAGCCGTGCGACGGCGTCCGCGAGCGCACGGGCCACCGGGGCGACGGGCAGTCCCGTCACCTCTTCCGGTCCCGGCAGCGTGTGCGTACGGATGAGCCGCGCGCATCCGGCCGACCGCAGCCGCCGGGTGCGCGGTACGAGGACGTCGATCCGGTCGAGCGAGGGCAGCGGCGGAGCGGACGCGAACCGGTGCAGAGCGAGGGCGGCGAGACCGGTGACCATCGCCTCGTCGCCACCGGGCCGCCCCGCGTACAGCAGCGCGGCATGCAGCCGCTCCTCACTGGTCGGCGGCCCGGGGTGCAGCAGATACACACCGGGCAGCAGCTGCTGCCACGGCCCTCCGGGCCGGCACTGCTCGGCGGTCCGGGCGGCCGGCACGCCGTGCTCCCGCAGCTGCGCGGTGGACAGCACGCGCTGCCGCACATCGGAGAGGTGGCTCAAAGGGCGGGGGGAGAGCGGGGTGTTGTGGTTCATGCCCCGCCCATTCCCGCCCTCCCGCCGCCCGCTAACCGCTGTTACACAGCCGTCGACAATTCCGGACAACACCGCGCTAAAGTACGCGCGTTCGACTGCCGATCAGGCCTCCCGCGGAGGGGTTTCCTCCGTCAGCCGGCGGACGCGTTCGCGTCGCACTCCTGTGCGCGCAGCGAGCGGGCCAGATCGTCGCGGGACTCCAGGACCAGACGGCGCAGCGCCGGGGCGGCCGAGGTGTGGGACTCCAGCCAGGCGTCCGTCGCCGTGAGGGTGCGGGCGTCGTCCTGGAGGGCGGGGAAGAGGCCCTTCACCACGTCCATGCCGATCTGGATCGAACGCTCCGCCCAGACACGCTCGATCGCCTCGAAGTACTTCGCGGCGTACGGCGCGATGAGCTCTCGCTGCGACTCCTGTGCGAAGCCCGAGATCGTCGCCTCCACCAGGGCGTTGGACAGGGCGTCCGACTCCACGACCTGCGCCCACGCCTGGTCCTTGACCGCCGCGGAGGGCCGCGCCGCCAGGCAGCGCACCTGGTGGCGCTTGCCGGACGCGGTGTCGTCCCTGGCCAGCTCCGCGGCGATCACGGTCTCGTCCGCCGCGCCGTGCGAGGCCAGCGGCTCCAGGAACGCCCAGCGCAGCTCCTGGTCCACATCCAGCCCGTCGATCTTCGCGGTGCCCTCCAGCAGTCCCCGCAGCAGCTGCAGATCGGCATCCGTCGTGGCGGTCGTCGCGAAGAACCGCGCCCACGCCAGCTGGTGCTCGCTGCCCGGCTCGGCGAGCCGCAGCTCCCGCAGCGCGCCCTCCGACAGCCGCCGCCCGCCCTCCTCGCGCCACTCGGGCACGGCGTAGTGGACGAGCGCCATCCGCGCCCACATGTGCAGCATCTGCAGCACGCCGATGTCCGACTCGCGCCCCGCGAAGTCCAGGACAAGGCTCACGAAGTCCCGCGCGGGCATCAGCGCGTCGCGCGTCAGGTTCCACAGCGCCGACCAGCACAGCGCCCGCGCCAGCGGGTCCTTGATGTCGCCGAGGTGCCCGCGCAGTGTCTCCAGCGAGCCCTCGTCGAAGCGGATCTTGCAGTACGTCAGGTCGTCGTCGTTGACGAGGACCAGCGCCGGCTTCTCCGCGCCCGCCAGCTCCGTCACGACCGTCCGTGCCCCGGTGACGTCCACCTCGGCGCGCGCGTACCGCACCAGGTCGGCGCCCTCGAACCGGTACAGGCCCACCGCCGCCCGGTGCGGCCGCAGCAGCTCCCCGTCCTGGACGACCGCGAGCTCGGTGATCCGGTCACCCGCGTCGTACGTGACCTGGGGCGTCAGCGAGTTGACGCCGGACGTCTCCAGCCACGACCGCGACCAGGTCTTCATGTCGCGCCCGGACGTCTCCTCCAGCACCGACAGCAGATCGCCGAGGCGGGTGTTCCCGTACGCGTGCCGCTTGAAGTAGCGCCGGGCACCTTCCAGGAACGCGTCCCGTCCCGCGTACGCCACGAGCTGCTTCAGCACCGCGGCGCCCTTGGCGTAGGTGATCCCGTCGAAGTTGAGTTTGGCGTCCTCGAGGTCACGGATGTCCGCCGTGATCGGGTGGGTGGAAGGCAGCTGGTCCGCCCGGTACGCCCACGCCTTGCGGTTGTTGGCGAAGGTCACCCACCCGTTGCCGAAGCGGGTCGCCCCGACCAGCGAGAACGTGCCCATGAAGTCCGCGAAGGACTCCTTCAGCCACAGGTCGTCCCACCACTGCATGGTGACCAGGTCGCCGAACCACATGTGCGCCATCTCGTGCAGGACGACGTTGGCCCGCCGCTCGTACGACGCCTGGGTCACCTTGCCCCGGAAGACGAGCTCCTCCCGGAAGGTCACGCACCCCGGGTTCTCCATCGCGCCGATGTTGTACTCGGGCACGAAGGCCTGGTCGTACTTCCCGAACGGGTACGGGTAGTCGAAGTGGTCGTGGAAGAAGTCCAGGCCCTGCTTGGTGACGAGGAAGATGTCGTCCGCGTCGAAGTGCTTGGCCAGCCCCTTGCGGCACATCGCCCCGAGCGGGATCTCCAGGGTCGTGCCGTCCTCGAAGGTGCGCGTGTAGTGGTCGGTCTCGTAGTGGTACGGACCGGCCACGACCGCCGTGATGTACGTCGAGATCGGCCTGGTCTCCGCGAAGCGCCAGGCCGCTCCGTCGCGGGACTCCTCCGCGCCGTTGCTCCAGACCCGCCACCCGTCCGGCGCGGCCACCTCGAAGCGGAAGGGAGCCTTGAGATCGGGCTGCTCGAAGTTGGTGAAGACACGGCGCGCGTCGGCCGGCTCGTACTGGGTGTACAGATAGACCTCGCCGTCCTCCGGGTCGACGAAGCGGTGCATGCCTTCGCCGGTCCGGCTGTAGGCGCACTGAGCGTCCACCACCAGCACGTTCTCCGCGCTCAGGCCGGTCAGGGCGATCCGGGAGCCGTCGAAGACGGTGGCCGGGTCGAGCTGCTCGCCGTTCAGCGTGACGGAGGTGACCGCGGGGGCCACCAGATCGGCGAAGGTGGTCGTGCCCGGCTCCGTGGCCCGGAAACGGATCGTCGTCACCGAGCGGAACGTCCGCGGCTCCGCCCCGTCGCTCTCCGCGGTCGCGGACCGCAGGTCGAGGAAGACCTCGTACCCGTCGACGGACAGCAGGGCGGCCCGCTCACGGGCCTCCTCGCGGGACAGATTCTCTCCGGGCACGGCCACTCCTTTGTGTCTCGTTCGAACAGGACCGATCCTCGCATGTGCTCGTGACCGCAGGTATCCCGGGAATGCGCGCGGCGGCCGGTGGTGTTTGGGCCTGAGGCGCACGCCGTACGGCATACGAGGCACGAGGAGAGACATGCCCGAGAGCAGGACCCCCGCCGACTTCTGGTTCGACCCGCTGTGCCCCTGGGCCTGGATGACCTCCCGCTGGATGCTGGAGGTGGAGAAGATCCGCCCGGTCGACGTGCGCTGGCATGTGATGAGCCTGGCCGTGCTCAACGAGGACAAGCTGGACGAGTTGCCCGCGGAGTACCGCGAGGCGCTCAAGAACGCCTGGGGCCCGGTCCGGGTCGTCGTCGCGGCCCAGCAGAAGCACGGCGACGAGGTGGTCGGTCCGCTGTACACCGCGCTCGGCACCCGCATCCACAACGAGGGCCGCGGCGTCACCCCCGAGGTGATCCTGGAAGCCCTGGACGCGGTGGGCCTGCCGGCCGAGCTCGCGGACTATGCCGAGTCGGACGCGTACGACATCGAGCTCCGCGCCTCCCACAAGGAGGGCATCTCCAAGGTCGGCCAGGACGTCGGCACGCCGGTCATCGCGGTGCCCGGCGCGGACGGCGAGCAGATCGCCTTCTTCGGCCCGGTCGTCACCCCCGCGCCCAAGGGCGAGGAGGCGGCGAAGCTGTGGGACGGCACGCTGCTGGTGGCGTCGATCCCGGGCTTCTACGAGATCAAGCGCACGCGGACGAAGGGGCCCGACTTCTCCTGAGGCCGCACCGTGCACGGAAGGACCCCCGCGAGTCATGTCCTCGCGGGGGTCCTTCTTTTCTCCGCCTGCAAGTGAAGGTTGAGAAGACGATCACGAGCAGGACGACTCTATGGCCTGGTCAGGCTCGCGTCACGGGGCGGTTCACGGGCCGGTTCACGGGCCGGTTCATGGGTCGGTTCACGCCGCGATTCACGGGGCGATGAGCGGAGTGCGCTCCTTGGCTTCGGCGTAACGCTTCGCCACGTCCTGCCAGTTGACGACCTCCCACATGGCGTCGATGAAGTCCACCTTCTGGTTCTTGTACTGCAGATAGAAGGCGTGCTCCCAGGCGTCGAAGACCAGAATCGGCACCGAGCCCTGGCCGACGTTGCCCTGGTGGTCGTAGACCTGCTCGACGATCAGCCGGCCGCTGACCGGCTCGTACGCGAGGACGCCCCAGCCCGAGCCCTGCGTGGTGGCGGCGGCCTTGGAGAGCTGTGTCCTGAACTTGGCGAAGGAGCCGAAGGATTCGGCGATCGCGTCCGCCAGCTCGCCGACGCCGTCCGTGGCCAGCGGCTCGCCGCCGCCGCCGTGCTTCGGACCGGTCATGTTGTGCCAGTAGATGCTGTGCAGGATGTGCCCGGAGAGGTGGAACGCGAGGTTCTTCTCCAGGCCGTTGATCGATCCCCAGGCTTCCTTGTCGCGCGCCTCGGCGAGCTGCTCAAGGGTGTCGTTGGCGCCCTTCACGTACGCGGCGTGGTGCTTGTCGTGGTGCAGCTCGATGATCTGCGGGTTGATCACAGGCTCGAGCGCCGCGTAGTCGTACGGAAGTTCAGGAAGCGTGTAAATGGCCATGTCCGAGCCCTCCGACTGCTTATTGCAAACCTTTCGCAACTGCAGACTAACAGCAGGAGGACCGGAAGTTGATCAGCCGTTCGTCCTGGGCCGTGTTTGAGAACTAGCGCCGTCCGCCCGCAGGGCGGGGCTCGAGGCGTCTGGTGCGTGCAATCGCAAGGCGGAGGATCATCCTCGTACTGGACGTACTTGGATGACTCCGACAACGCAGCGAGTATGCGTGCCAGGCGTCGCGAGCCAGGCGGGAGTTCTAAAACACGGCCTAGGACCGGGCGTCGCGCGCGAGGGCGGCGAGGTCGGGGAAGTCCGTCACGACGGCGTCGACACCGAGGGCGTAGTGCCGGGCGTACTCGGCGAAGGCGTCGCCGAACGCGATCGGGCCGGCGCCGCGGCGCAGCTCCGCCGGCAGGTACTGGTTCTCGGCACGGAAGGTGTAGGCGCCGACCTTCAGCCCGGCCGCGTGAGCGTCGGCCAGCAGCGGCGACGGCGGTACGAGGGAGGACTTGTCGGGGCCGATCCACTGCGCGTACGACGCGATCTCGCGCAGCCCTGCGGGCGTCATCATGTCCTTGTACGTGACCGGGTGCCCGTACGGGCCGCCGGTCGTGCCGAGGGCCTGCCACAGCGGTACGCCCAGTCGCTCGGCGGCGATCCGGTGCAGGCTGTCCGGCTCGAAGGACTGCACGACGCATTCGTGGGCGCGCAGGTGTGCGCGGCGGACCGCGCGGGCGAGCGGCGGCTCCAGGGGGAGGCCGATCGAGCGGAAGTAGGAGGGGTGCTTGGTCTCCGGGAAGACGGCGACGGTGCGCCCGTACCGCCGCGACAGGCTCTTCGCCAGCCGCACCACCTCGTCGAACGTCATGATCTGCTCGCGCCCGTCGAACACGGTGTTGCGGTTGCGGACGGCCGGGAGCCGTTCGACGGCCCGCAGGGTCCTCAGCTCCGCGAGTGTGAAGTCCTCGGTGAACCAGCCGGTGACGGCCCGTCCGTCCACGGTCTTCGTGGTCCTGCGGTCCGCGAACTCCGGGTGCGACGCGACATCCGTCGTCCCCGATATCTCGTTCTCGTGCCGCACCACCAGGTGGTGGTCCCCGGTCGCCACGAGATCCGGCTCGATCCAGTCGGCGCCGGTCTGCACCGCGTACGTGTACGACGCGGCGGTGTGTTCCGGCCGCCACCCGGCGGCCCCGCGGTGCCCGATGACGACGGGCCCGTGCGGCGACCGGTACGGCGTGCTCGCGACGGCGGGACCCGCCGCCCCGGCGGCGGCAGCGGTCGCGGTCGCGGCTGTGGCGCCCGCCGCGAGAAGTATCGAACGACGTCCGGGCAGTGCGGACATACGGCTCTCCCTCGGTGTGCGTGACAGGTCCTCGCGCCCGCACGCTAGAACCGCCCGCCCCACCCCGGCCGGCGGTTCACCGCCTGTACGCCTGCCGTGCACCACCCGGGACCGACGACGAGGGACAGGTCCCGCTCGGTGCCCGCGCTCATCCGTTCCCGGACGCGGAGGACCCCCGGGCCGCGGTGGCCCGGGGGTCCGATGTGCTGGGACGGCGACGGTCAGCGGGAGCCGCTGCCCCCGCTCAACCTGCCGTGTTGTCCGTAACCGGCTCCGGCGTCTCCTGCTCGGGCTTGCGGTTCTTCTGCAGGACGAAGCCGGCGACGGCCAGTACCAGGGTCATCGCACCGGTCGCGAGCAGCTGATCGCGAGTGTCGGGCTGGCGGAGCATGAGGACGAAGATTCCGAGCATGCCCGCGATCGCGACCCAGGTCAGCACCGGGAACAGCCACATCCGCACCACGAGCTTCTCCGGCGCCTCACGCTCGATACGGCGTCGCAGCACCAGCTGGGAGACGGCGATGAACAGCCAGACGACGAGGATCACCGCGCCGATCATGTTCAGCAGCCAGGGGAAGACGTCGTCGGGGCGCCAGTAGCTGAGCAGCACGCACAGGAAGCCGAAGACGGAGGAGACGAGCACGGCGATCCGCGGCACGCCGCCGGAGATCCGCCCGATCGCCTTCGGGCCCTGGCCACGGGCGACCAGCGAGTACGCCATGCGGGAGGAGCCGTAGATGTTGGCGTTCATCGCGGAGAGCAGCGCGACCAGCACCACGACCTGCATCACGGTGCCGGCGCCCGGGATGTCGAGGTGGTTCAGGGCTGTGACGTACGGGCCCTTGTCGGGGTTGGCGACGTCCGGGTCGTCCCACGGCACCAGCGTGACGATGACCGCCATGGAGCCGATGTAGAAGAGCGCGATGCGCCACATCGCGGTGCGCACGGCCTTGGTGACACCCTGGACGGGGTGCTCGGACTCGGCGGCCGCGATGGTGACCGTCTCCAGGCCGCCGTACGCGAACACGGAGGCGAGGAGACCGATGACCAGGCCCTCCGAGCCGTTCGGCAGGAAGCCGCCGTCGCCGGTGAGGTTGGCGGTGCCGGGGGCCTCCGTGCCGGGCAGGATGCCGAGGATCGCGAGACCCCCGAGGATCAGGAAGAGCGTGATCGCGCCGACCTTGAGGGCAGCGAACCAGAACTCGAACTCGCCGAAGTTCTTCACCGCCGCCAGGTTGGTGCCGCAGAACACCAGCATGAACAGCGCGACCCAGGCCCACTCGGGGGTGCCGGGCAGCCAGCCGCTGACGATCTTCGCCGCGCCGATGCCCTCCAGGCCCACGGCGACGGACAGCAGCACCCAGAACGACCAGCCGGCCGCGAAGCCCGCCCACGGCCCGATGGCCCGCTCGGCGTGCACGGAGAACGAGCCGGACGCCGGGTTCGCGGCCGACATCTCGCCGAGCATGCGCATCACGAGCATGACGAGCAGGCCGGATACCGCATACGCGACGACGATCGACGGTCCGGCGGCGGCGATGCCGGCGCCGGAGCCGACGAAGAGTCCGGCGCCGATCACACCACCGAGGGCGATCATCGACAGATGGCGCTGCTTGAGGCCGTGCGCGAGCGCGGAGTCGACTTTGGTGTCGACGGGCGCGGGCGCCGAGGTCCGAGACATGGGCGTGCCCTGTTCGTGGGGGACAAGGGGAGTGGCCCACAGTCTGCGGTCAGCACCGCTCACGGAGCACGACAGACCGCTATACGGACAACATGCTCACACAATGTGAAGGTTCAGGCACGCCTTGCCCGCACGTCACGCAACATCCTTGCGACTGTCACGCGGTTCACGTCGCTCACGCGGTTCACGCAGCTCGCGGAGACCCGCCACCATCAGCACCACGGCCGTCGCCGCACCGGACCACAGCACCTGAGGGCGGGCGTCGTCGTCGCCGAGCATCAGCACCAGCACGGCGCCGATCCCGGCCAGCGCCACCCACGTCAGCCAGGGGAAGCCCCACATCTTCAGGGTCAGCTTCTCCGGCGCCTCGCGCTCGATACGGCGGCGCAGCCGCAGCTGCGAGACCGCGATCAGGGCCCAGACGAACAGCAGCACCGCGCCGACCGCGTTGAGCATGTAGAGGAAGACGGAGTCCGGCCACTTCAGATTGAGCAGTACGGACACGAAGCCGAAGGCGACCGAGGCGAACACGGCCCGGCGCGGTACACCGCCGCGCGACACGGCGAGCAGACCCGCAGGCGCCTCGCCGCGCTCGGCGAGCGAGAAGACCATCCGCGACGAGCCGTAGAGGTTGGCGTTGAGGGCGGACAGCAGCGCCACGAACACCACGATGTTCATGATCTGCCCTGCGCCCGGCACACCGATCGCGTCGAGGACGGCGACGTACGGGCTCTGCCCCGGCTTCATCGCGGTCCACGGCAGCACGGTCACGATGACCAGCATCGAGCCGACGTAGAAGAAGAGGATGCGCCACACCGCACTGCGCACGGCCCGCCCGACCGCGCGGGCCGGGTCCTTGGACTCGGCAGCCGCGATGGTGACGACCTCCAGGCCGCCGAAGGCGAAGACGACGGCGAGGACACCGGAGACGACGCCCTCCCAGCCGTTCGGCAGAAAGCCGCCCCGCCCGGTCAGATTGCTCAGACCCACCGGGTCCCCGGAAGCATGGGACCCGGCCGGCAGCACGCCGAAGACCGCCAGGGTGCCCAGCAGCAGGAAGAGGACGATCGCGCCGACCTTCAGCGCGGCGAACCAGAACTCGAACTCGCCGAAGTTCTTGACCGCTGCGAGATTGGCGGCGGTGAAGACCACCATGAAGATCAGCACCCAGGTCCACTGCGGCACGCCCGGCACCCAGCCGTTCGCGATCGTCGCCGCGCCCGTCGCCTCCACGGCGAGCACGACCACCAGCAGGAACCAGTACAGCCAGCCGACGCTGAAGCCGGCCCAGCGGCCGAGCGCCCGCTCCGCGTGCACCGAGAAGGCACCGGACGCGGGCATCGCCGCCGACATCTCGCCGAGCATCCGCATCACGAGCATCGCCAGCGCGCCCGCGAGCAGGTACGACACGACGATGCCGGGTCCTGCGACCGCGATACCGGCGCCCGAGCCGACGAAGAGCCCGGCGCCGATCACCCCGCCGAGGCCGAGCATCGTCAGATGACGCTGCTTCAGCCCGTGGGAGAGAGGCTCGGCCTCGGTGGCCAACGGGCTGGGCGGTGCGTCGTGCATGGTGCTGGGAACTCTCGACAGACTTCTCGGGGATTTGGCAAGAACCTACAGTCTCCCCGAGTGCAGCCCCCATCGCCAAAACGGACTCCTCCGCCCGTCACCTCAGTGACGAGCATCACGTACGGGGGACGGTTGGTGAGACTGCTTTGTCTGAACTCCACCAAGGCGTCAACCGGCACTTTGTCATCGGCTGATGGTGATCGGTCGTTGACCCCTGGTCTAACGTCGCCATGTCCACACCGACTTCAGGAGACCCCGATGAGCACTGCCGCCGCCCCCGTCCGATCCGGAGTGGTCCTCGCGGACCTGCTGCCCGCCAGCCGTGCCAAGTCCGCAGTGGACGCAGCGCTGGTGATCGGCGGCGCCGTGCTCACCGGAATCGCGGCGCAGATCTCCGTCCCGGTCCCCGGCTCCCCGGTTCCCGTCACCGGCCAGACCTTCGCCGCGCTGCTCGTCGGCACCGCGCTCGGCGCCCGCCGCGGCTTCCTCTCCCTCGCGCTGTACGCCCTCGTCGGTATGGCGGGCATGCCGTGGTTCGCCGAGGCGTCCTCCGGCTATGCCATGCCGTCCTTCGGCTACATCCTCGGCATGCTGCTCGCCGCCACCGTGGTCGGCGCCCTCGCCCGCCGCGGCGCCGACCGCTCCGTCCTGCGTACCGCCGGCACGATGGTCCTCGGCTCCGCGATCATCTACGCCGTCGGCGTGCCGTATCTGTCCCTCGCCACCGGTATGACGCTCACTCAGGCCGTCGCCGCGGGCCTCACCCCGTTCCTGATCGGCGACGCGCTCAAGGCCGCGCTGGCGATGGGGGCGCTGCCCGCCGCCTGGAAGCTCATCGGCCGCCGCGGCTGACCCCGTAGTTCCTGCCGAAGAGGTTCGCCGGGTCGTACTGCTCCTTGACCATGGCGAGCCTCTTCGGCGTTTCCTCTTCGTACAGCCCCTCCGTACGGTCGCCGGCGGCGAAGACGTCGTCGACCGGGCCACCGTCAGGGCCGGACCGGGAAGCCGCTCCGGAAGCCGGCCAGTTCCTCGTCGTAGCCGCTGTCGCCGGGGCGGAAGACGTTCCTGCCGAAGTCGTGCATGGGAAAGGCTCTCCGTTCACTGGGTGTACGGAGAGCCTTTCGCGATTACCTGACATCAGCCGTCAGGTATTCAGCAGGTGTTGTCCAGCAGGGATCAGACCCTGGCGTCCTCGATCTGCTCGGTCCGGGCGGCGTCCACGGCCGCCGTGCCCTTGCCCTTGTTCGTGAGCTGCAGGACGACACCGATGACCACCACGACGGCCGCGACCGCCACCGACCACAGCACGACCTCGCGGTTCGCGTCGTCGAACAGCATGTAGCCCAGCACGAAGATGATCATCGCGGCGGTCGCCCAGGTCAGGTACGGGAAGAGCCACATCTTCACGGTCACCTTCTCCGGCGCCTCGCGCATCAGGATCCCGCGCATCCGCAGCTGGGTGAAGCAGATCACCAGCCAGACGAACAGCGCGACCGCACCCGAGGAGTTCAGCAGGAAGAGGAAGACCGAGTCCTTGTACGCGTAGTTGGCGTAGACGGCGCCGAAGCCGAAGACGACCGAGGCCAGGATGGCGGCGGTCGGCACGCCCTTGGCGTTGACCTTGGCGAACGCCTTCGGCGCGTCGCCGCGCTCGCCCAGCGAGAACGCCATGCGGGAGGCGGTGTAGAGACCCGAGTTCAGGCAGGACAGCACGGCTGTCAGGACGATCACGTTCATGATCTGGCCGGCGTGCGGAATGCCGATGGAGTCCAGGGCCGCGACGTACGAACCCTTCTCGACGATCGACTTGTCGTTCCACGGCAGCAGCGTCAGGACGATGAAGATCGAGCCCAGGTAGAAGACACCGATCCGCCAGATCACGCTGTTGGTGGCCTTGGTGACCGCGCGGCGGGGGTCCTCGGACTCACCGGCGGCCAGCGTGACGATCTCGCTGCCCATGAAGGAGAAGACGACCATCAGCACACCGGTGAGGATGGCGCCCGCGCCGTTGGGCAGGAAGCCGCCGGCGTCGGTCAGGTGCGCGAAGCCCGCGCCCGGGTTGTCGGAGCCCGGCAGCACGCCGAACACGGCCAGCAGACCGATGATCACGAAGCCGCCGATGGCGACGACCTTGATCCCCGCGAACCAGAACTCGAACTCGCCGTACGACGACACCGACGCCAGGTTGGTCGCGGTCAGCACGACCATCACGATCAGCGCCCACGCCCACTGCGGCACGGCCGGGACCCAGCCCTCGAGGATCACCGCACCCGCGGTCGCCTCGACCGCCAGCACGACGACCCAGAAGAACCAGTAGAGCCATCCGATGGAGAAGCCCGCCCAGCGGCCGAGCGCGCGGTCGGCGTACGCGGAGAAGGATCCCGAGTTCGGGCTCGCGGCGGCCATCTCACCGAGCATCCGCATCACGAAGACGACCAGCGCGCCGACGAGGAGGTAGGACACGAGGATGGCGGGGCCGGCTGCCGCGATGCCGCCGGAGGATCCGACGAAGAGGCCCGCGCCGATCACGCCACCGATGGCGATCATGGACAGGTGGCGGTTCTTGAGTCCGGCCTTGAGACCGTCGGAAGGCTGGGGATTACCGGTTTCTCCGGTGTTTCCGCCTGCCTTCGTAAGGGTCGGCTGGGGGTTCATGGACGATTCCTTACGTGTGCGGGTCGCTCGGGTTACGAGCCCCCGCATTCAAACCGGTGACCCGTCGGTACGGAAGACCTGACTCCGATTAGTGATGATGGGCACTTTCTCCCGATCGCGCCCGGGGCCCCGTCACAGCCCCCGTCACAGCCCCCGTCCGGTCCTCCGACAGGGCCCGCCGCCGGACCCCGCTGACGCCTGCCCGGCTCCCCGCGTGCCACACTCGGATCATGCGCGTGTACCTCGGTTCCGACCATGCCGGCTTCGAACTCAAGAACCACCTCGTCGAGTGGCTCACGGCCCATGGCCACGAGCCCGTCGACTGCGGCCCCCACATCTACGACGCCCAGGACGACTACCCGCCGTTCTGCCTGCGTGCCGCCGAGCGGACGGCCGCGGACCCGGACAGCCTCGGCGTCGTGATCGGCGGCTCCGGCAACGGTGAGCAGATCGCCGCGAACAAGGTCAAGGGCGTCCGCGCCGCGCTGGCCTGGAGCGTGCAGACGGCCGCCCTCGGCCGCGAGCACAACAACGCCAACGTCGTCGCCGTCGGCGCCCGGATGCACACGGCCGACGAGGCGACGACCTTCGTCGAGGTCTTCCTCAAGACGCCGTACTCGGGTGAGGAGCGTCACACCCGCCGTATCGAGATGCTCTCGGCGTACGAGACCTCCGGCGAGCTGCCCCCGATCCCGGCCCACCACCCGCAGGAGCCGACCGCCTGATGCCCGAAGGGCACACGATCCACCGACTGGCCGCCGACTACCGGGAACGGTTCGGCGGCCGGTCCGTGCGGGTGACCAGCCCGCAGGGCAAATTCGCCGACTCCGCGGCGCTGCTCGACGGCACGGTGCTGGAGCGCACCGAGGCCCACGGCAAGCACCTCTTCCTCGGCTTCGGCGGCTCCGACGGCGGCGAATGGGTCCACATCCATCTCGGCCTCTTCGGCAAGGTGAACTTCGGCGACGCGCCCGTACCGCCGCCGACCGAGACGGTGCGGCTGCGGCTCGCGAACCCCGAGGCGTACGTCGACCTGCGCGGCCCCACCACCTGTGCCCTGATCACGGACGGCGAGAAGCGGGCGATACACGACCGGCTCGGCCCCGACCCGCTGCGCCCGGACGACGGCCCGGACCGGGCCTGGGCCCGGATCTCCCGGTCCCGTACGACCATCGCCGCACTGCTGATGGACCAGAAGGTCGTCGCGGGCGTCGGCAACGTCTACCGGGCGGAAGTCCTCTTCCGGCACGGCATCGATCCGTACCGCGCGGGCAGGGACCTCACCGAGCGGGAGTGGCACGCCCTCTGGGCGGACCTGGTCGCCCTCATGCGCGAGGGCGTACGGAACAACCGCATCGACACCGTCCGCCCCGAGCACACGCCGGAGGCGATGGCCCGCCCCCCGCGCGTCGACGACCACGGCGGCGAGGTCTACGTCTACCGCCGGGCCCAGCAGGCCTGCCACATCTGTGGCGGCGAGATCCGCACCGCCGGTCTCGCCGCCCGCAACCTCTTCTGGTGCCCGGCCTGCCAGAAATCCGGCCCCGCTGGGGGTCCCCCACGCCGCAGGGCGTAGGGGGAGCTTGAGGCGCGAGGGCCGCGGGCGGAGCCCCGCGCCAGGTGTACTGATCACGACCGTTGCCGGCACTCGTGATCAGTACACCCGGGCCTGATACACCGGACAGGCCCTAGAACCCGTGCGGCAACCACGGCGCGAGGTCGGACCCGAACGCGAGCGACGCCTCCGCCAGCGCGCCCCCGCGCAGCTCACGCACCTGCCCCGCCCCGGCCAGCGCGGACAGCGTCACCCCGCCCAGGTACGCCGCGCCCAGCTCCCGTACCGGAAGCTCCAGGTCCGCCGTATCCCCGGTCCGCTCGCACGACGCCCCCTTCGCGTCACCCGTGAGCCGCCAGCGCCCCTCGTTCCAGGGACAGAACGCGTCCTCGACCTCGAACACGACATCCACCGGCGTCCGGTACGTCCGCGCCGCCAGCGCCGCGCCCACGTCCACCAGACGTACATGCAGCGAATCGCGCACCCGGACACCGCAGCGCCGGATGTCCGTGACGAGCTGGAGCAGCGGGTCGTCCACCGGCCGGTTGCGGGCCCGGACCGTCGAGGTCAGGTCGATGCCGAAGAGGAAGCGCCACAGCGCCGCGTACGCCGTCGGATCCAGCGCACCGATGTCACGCAGCATGATCGAGCCGCCCGGCCCGAACGCGTCCCACTCCGGCTTGTTGTGGAAGCGCACATAGCCCACGACCTCGCCGTCCCGCTCGGCGAGCACGCACTGCATCGGCGACGAGCCCTCCCGCTCGGACGGCGGATCGAGCAGCGGCAACCGCTCCCAGCCGGGCGTCCGGGCGAGCATCCCGGGCCGTGAGCCGATCGTGCGCAGGTGCACCGCTTCGCACGCCCCGGCCGCCTCCGCGACCGGCACGAACCGCAGCCGTACGTCGTCCGTCCCCGGCGGCGCCACGATCCCCACCCGGGACGTGTCGATCTCCAGATTCAGCTGATGGGTCCCGATGCCGTACCCGAACCGGCCGTAGATCGCCGGCTCGGACGCCGTCAGCACGGCGAGCGGCTCGCCCCACTTCCGTACGTCGTCCAGCTGACGCCGCATCATCGAGGTGAGCACCCCGCGCCGCCGGTGCGTGGCCGCCACGCTCACCATCGTCACCCCGGCCGCGGGCACCAGCGCGCCGCCCGGCACCGACACCCGGAAACTGAACGCCCCGGCCGTACCGACGCACTCGTCGCCGTCCCACGCGCCGATCGAACGATCCGTCTCGGTCAGCGCGTTCCACAGCTCGCGCTCCTCCGGGGCCTCCGCGACACCACCGAAGGCGAGCTCCAGCTCCGTGTACCACTGATCCCACTCGTCGCGCTGGAGCACCCGCAGTTCAGTCGTCATGAGCCATGCCTACCAGGGGTGCGCGGCCCGTCGCGACCCGATTTCGAACGCAATGTCACGGGGTCCCCCTGCACGCCGGGCAAGCGGGTGGATAGGGTCCACGACGATGGCTCGTCGCGCGGCAGACTCGTACGCGGCCCGGTTGCGGAAGACCCTGCACCGGGCCAGGACGGCGCTGCGCAAATCCGGCGTCGACTATTTCCGCGGTGACGGCTCCGACTGGATCGCCCTGGCCGGACTGCTGCTGACCGTCCCGGCGATCGCCTTCGGCACGGTCCTCATGCCCGTCTGGTGTGCGCCCGCGGCCCTCGTCCTGCCCATCGTCGCGGGCGGACTGCTGCTGCGGCCCGCCAGCCTGCTCGGGCTGTACGCGGCGGCGGCCGGCGCCCTCATCGTCGAATCGCTGGTGCTCGGCCCGTACATGGAGGGCCCGGCCCGGGTCACCCCCGGAACCGTCCTCGTGGTGGCCGCCTGCGGGTTCTTCGGACTGCTCATCGCCCAGTTCCGGGCCCGGGTCGGCGTGCCCTGGCGGCGCGGCGGCACCATGCTCTTCGACCTGCGCGAACGCATCCGTGTGCAGAGCGCGCTGCCCCGGCTGCCCAGGGGCTGGCACCGCGAGATGGCGCTGCGCCCGGCCGGCGGACAGTCCTTCTCGGGCGACTTCGTCGTCGCGGCCTGCACCAACGGCGGCCGCACCCTCGAAGTCGTGCTCACCGATGTCTCCGGCAAGGGCATGGACGCCGGCTCCCGCGCCCTGCTGCTGTCCGGCGCCTTCGGCGGCCTCCTCGGCTCCCTCCCGCCGCACGGCTTCCTGCCCGCGGCCAACGGCTACCTTCTGCGCCAGAACTGGGACGAGGGCTTCGCCACCTCCGTCCATCTCGTCCTCGACCTGGACTCCGGCGATTACGAACTCCTCTCCGCGGGCCATCTCCCCGCCCTCCAGCTCCACGCCGGGACCGGCCGCTGGGAGGAGAAGTCCGCGGAGGGCCCGCTGCTCGGCGTCTACGACGGCGCCCAGTTCGACCCGGTCAAGGGCACCCTGCGCCCCGGCGATGTGCTGATGCTCTTCACCGACGGCCTCGTCGAGGCGTCCGACCGCGAGATCGCCGAGGGCATGGACCGGCTGACCGGCGAGGCGGACCGCTATGTGGCGACGGGTTTCGAGGGCGCCGCCTGGCATCTCATAGAGGCCGTGGCCAAGGACGTCAACGACGACCGGGCCCTGCTTCTCCTGCGCCGCGAGCCCTGACAGTGGTGCTGGGCACACCCCGGCCCGTGCGCACACCCGGCCCGTGCGCAAGCCCTGACCCGGCCTTTCCCGACCGCCGAACGACCGCACGCGTACGGCCGTACAGTCGAGCCATGCCCCTTCTCACCCTGGCCGAGGTCGAGGCCATCGCCCGCGAGGCCCACGCGACGCAGCAGGACAAGGCGGGACGCCCGTACGCCGAGCACCTCCAGGCCGTCGCCGAAGGCGTACGGGCCAGGGGCGGGAGCGACGAACAGATCGCCGCGGCCTGGCTGCACGACTCGGTGGAGGACGACGCGCTCTCCCGGGAGTGGCTGGACGCCGCCGAACTGCCGCAGTCCGTCAAGGACATGGTCCTCGCGGTGACCAAGCGGAAGGGCGAGGAGCTGCCGGACTACACCCGGCGCATCCTCAACACCCCCGGCGCCCTGCTCGTCAAGGAGGCCGACCTCGCCCACAACGCGGACCCGGCCCGGCTCGCCGTCCTGGACGAGCCGACCCGGGTCCGGCTCACCGAGAAGTACGCGACGGTGCGCCGGCTGCTGGGCCTGTCAGCCCGGTGACGTCCCGCCGGAACGCCCACGACAGCTCCGGCTCCGTCGCGAACCGCAGCGCCCGCCGCACCGGAGGCGTACAGAACAGCGTCACGGCCGCGGCCGCCGCCAGCGTCACCACGATCTCCCCGGCGGGCTCGGCCAGCCACGGGTGCTGCGCCACCAGGCCCAGATACTCCAGGGACTTCACCAGGAATCCGTGCAGCAGATAGCCGCAGATGGTGCCCGCGCCCAGCGCCGTGAACCACGTCCTGCGACGCGGCACCCAGGCGAGGAAGGCCGCCGTGAGCAGCAGCGCGCAGCCGAACAGCCCGACGGTCATGACCGGCCCCGCCCACCAGGGCGCGTCCAGCTCCTCGGCACTGGTCGAGTGGTAGAACCAGCCCATCCGCAGATCCGGCGTGATCCAGTACGTGAACGCCGCCGCGCCCGCGAACACGGGCAGGGCCAGCAGCCGTACCTCTCGCCGCCGCAGCATCTGGAAGTGCTCGGGCCGCATCGAGAGCCCCAGCACGAAGAACGGCAGGAACTGCAGGATGCGCTGGAGATCGAGGGTCTGCCCCATGCCCGGAGTGAGTGAGCCGAGCGCCGCGATGACCAGCGCGACCGGCAGCGGGTGCCGGATCGAGCGCCACAGCGGGGTGGACAGCCGCCAGACGAAGAGCGCGATCAGGAACCAGGTGAGATACAGCGGATCGGTCATGCTGAACGGGTAGCCGGGATCGTCGTCGGCCCACCGCTTGAAGAGCGTGTACGCCACCTCGAAGACGACATACGGCACCACCACCCCGCTCACCAGCCGCTTCAGCTGGTCGGGCCGTGCGGCGAAGCTCCGCGAGAAGTAGCCGGAGATGATGATGAACGCCGGCATGTGGAAGGCGTAGACGAACATGTACAGCGCCCTCGTGGCGCGGCTGCCGTCCATCACCGGCTCCCACGCGTGCGCCACTGCCACCAGCACGATCGCGAGGTATTTGGCGTTGTCGAAGTAGGGGTCGCGTCTCTTGTGGCCGGGCGCGTGCTGCGCCCTGTGCGCGTTCCGGGCTGTCTGAGCTGCCTCTGTCGTCTGCGTAGCCGGCGCTGCCTGTGTTGTCCGGGCTGTTGTAGGGATGGACTCCGGCTCCCGGGCAGCCTCGGGGAACTGGGCCCTCTGCAATCCATGCGGAGCGTGGAACATTCGAGGCACCCTAGCCCGCGCATGAGCCCACGTAAAACCCCGATCGCGGTCCGTCCATTCGCAACTGAAACTACCGCCAAACGCCCCATATGCCCTAGTTAATCCAACTTAAACCGTGCAAATCGACACGCCGGAATCAGCGTGAATTTCCTCACCGATGCGCCTTGAATTCCGTGTGGCCGAGCTGTGCGCATTTCGCGACGGCAAGGGAAACGCTCACGCCGAATTCCATCCCCGGACACCTGTCCGCGCTACCGTGCCGCTCGCCCCGCGGCTGCCCGCCGGCCCGCCGGAACGGGGCGTGATTGGCGTGATCGTTTCGCCGACGATTCGTCACCCGGCAGCCTTCCTGCGGAGGTTGGTGGCACGATGGAGGAAACGGGGGTGTGCGGGGCTGCACGCTCCCAGGCGGGCAAGGCAGACCGACCGAGGGTGTGATCAGTGTGGCCATTTCGCTGTCTGTGGTGCTGCTGTTGGCGATCATCCTCGTGGTGATGATCCGCGGCGGTTCCATCAAGGCCGGACCCGCGATCGTCGCGGCGCTCTTCGGCTTCTTCGTCGCCTCGACGGGCATGGCGCCGTCGATCAACAGATTCCTCAACTCGATAGCAGAGACGATCAATTCGATCAGCTTCTGACGGCCAGGGTTGCGGGCCGGCAACGAGGCCGTCCGCGGCTATGGCTCCGTCGAGCGGGGCTGGGTCGTCGGGATCCGCGTGGTGAAGAACAACGCGAGGAGCGCGGCGAAGGCGAGGATGGCGAGTGCGGCGCGCAGGCCGTCGAGCCTGGCGTCGGCGTTCGCGTCCAGCGCGGCCTGGGCCACCTCCGGGCTCGTACCCGCTTTGTCGAGGGCGGCCTTGAGCTGGGCGTCCGACAGGAAAGGTACGCCGCTTTGGAGTTCGACGGCGGCCTGACTCTTGACTTCGGCCGGGACCGCCGGATTCTGTTCGACGCTGGTCAGGAACGAAGACGTGAGCGCGGCGATCATGATGGACCCGGCGAGCGCCGTACCGATCGAGGCACCCAGGTTGGTCACGGCGTTCTGGATGCCGCCGACTTCTGCGCTCTGCTTGTCCGGTACTGCCGACACGGTGACCGAACCGAGCTGGGAAGCCAGCGCGCCCATGCCGAGCCCGATCAACAGGAGGGGGATGGTGACGATTTCCGCCCCGGCGCCCGCGTCGAGCGCGGCCATCAGCACGACCGCGCCCGCCAGCAACGCGAGGACCCCGAGCCGCACCACCCGGCGCGGCGAGACGTTCGGGAAGAAGCGTGGGATCAGGAGCGCGGCCGCCAGCAGGGTCAGTGAGAGCGGCAGCAGGCGCGCGCCGGTCACCAGCGCGGACAGGCCCAGGGCGACCGACAGATAGAGCGGTACGACGAAGAACACGCCCATCTGTACGAGGTACTGGAAGAAGAACATCGTCAGACCGCCGGTGAGCTGCTTGTTCTGCAGCATCGCCGGGTGGATCAGCGGCTCCCTGCGCCGCTCCACGAGCCGGGCCTCCCAGCGGAGGAAGAGCCAGATCAGAAGCAGACCTGTCAGCATCAGCCACACGACCGGCGAAACCCCGAGCCATGAAGGCGCGTCGGGCTTCGGCCTGAACCAGCCCCATTCGTCCGAGCGGAGTACGCCGTAGACGAAGACCCCGAACCCGAGGGCGGACAGTACGACGCCGATGAGATCGATGCGCGGGCGTTCGTCGCTCACGGCGTCGGCGATGGGGCGGGCGAGCAGCAGGATGCCGAGCACCACCACGACCTCACCGGCGAAAACCCAGCGCCAGGAGAAGTACGTCGTCGCGACACCCCCGATGAGCGGCCCGAGCGCGATCGCCACGGCTCCCGCGGCCGCGACGAGCCCGTAGGCGGCGGGACGGCGTTCAGCGGCGAAGTTGCCGGCCACGAGTGCCACGATCGCGGGCAGGATGAGCGCAGCTCCGACCCCCTCGAGGAACGACCAGCCGAGCATCAGCACGGGCAGACTGGGTGCGAGCGCTGTGGTGAGGGAGCCGCAGCCGTAGATGCCACAGCCGATCATGAATGCGCGCTTGCGGCCGATCAGTGCCCCGACCTTGCCGCCGGGGATCATGAACATGGCCATGACGAGGGTATAGGCCGTGATCGCGCCCTGGATCCCCGTCACCGTCGTGCCCACGTCCTCGGCCACCGTCGCGATTGAGACGTTCATGACGGAGCTGTCGAGCGCCATCAGGAACTGACCGGCCGCGAGCGTCAACAGGACGAGCCGTGCCTTTGCTGATCTCTCAGCCGTACCAGCCCTGGGTGCCATGGGCGAATCGTCCCAGTTGCCCCAGAGGTGGATCCGCGACCCGCCACGGAGATCAACCGCTTGGCGGGCGTCGGACCCCGCCCCTGACCCGATACGAACGGGCACGCGGCGGGCGCGTAGGGCCGCGAGGAAGATCGGAAACGCATCAGGGCCAGGCAGAGGAATCAACCTCTGACCTGGCCCTGAGCCATTGCGGAGCGGGCGACGGGAATCGAACCCGCGTAGCTAGTTTGGAAGACTAGGGCTCTACCATTGAGCTACGCCCGCGAGGACCGCGCCGCAGGTCGTGAAGGCCGCGGCACGAAGAGCATCGTAGCGGGTCCCCGCCGGTCGCCGCACACCCCATTCCGTACGCGGCGCGTACGCACGAAACAAAGGGGCTGGAGCACCGCCCGCGGGCATGTACCCTACGTGTCGCACCGACGGGGTGTGGCGCAGCTTGGTAGCGCGTCCGCTTTGGGAGCGGAAGGCCGTGGGTTCAAATCCCGCCACCCCGACCACCAGTCACGATCACATGCGCGCCAAGATCGCATTGTGGGGCTCATCCTGCTTGCGGTTACTATGCAATCTGTGTGCCCGTGTGTCTGACGAGTGTCTTCCGACGAGTGTCTGAAGAGCCGGGCCCGAGCCGCTGAGCCGCCGCCGGACACCACTCCGGGGCGACCCGGCAGAACCCCAGAATTCAGCCACCAAGGAGACCGAACCGTGAAGAGCGCCGTGGAGACCCTGAACCCGACCCGGGTTCGGCTCACTGTCGAGGTGCCCTTCGAGGAGCTCAAGGACAGCCTCGACGCGGCGTACAAGAAGATCAACCAGCAGGTCACGGTCAAGGGCTTCCGCAAGGGCAAGATCCCGGCCCGGGTCATCGACCAGCGGTTCGGCCGCGGTGCGGTGCTGGAGGAGGCCGTCAACGACGCGCTCCCGAAGTTCTACACCGAGGCGGTCAACGAAGCGGAGATCAACCCGCTCGGCCAGCCCGAGGTCGACATCACCGAGCTGAAGGACGGCGAGACGCTGAACTTCACCGCTGAGGTCGACGTCCGCCCGACCATCGAGATCCCGGACTACTCCGGCATCGAGGTCGAGGTCGACGCGGTCGAGGTCAGCGACGAGGACGTCGAGAAGTCCGTGGAGCAGCTCCGCACCCGCTTCGCCTCCACCTCCCAGGTCGAGCGCGCCGCCGCCGAGGGCGACGTCGTGACGGTCGACCTGGAGGCCAAGGTCGACGGCGAGGTCCTCGCGGACGGCGTCGCCAGTGGCGTGCAGTACACGATCGGCTCCGGCGAGCTCCTCGAGGGCATCGACGAGGCCGTCACCGGCCTGGAGGCCGGTGGCGAGGCCACCTTCACCTCCGAGCTGAAGGGCGGCTCCGCCGAGGGCAAGGAGGCCGAGGTCACCGTCAAGATCACCCAGGTCGCCGCCCGTGAGCTCCCCGAGCTGGACGACGAGTTCGCCCAGATGGCGAGCGAGTTCGACACCCTCGACGAGCTGAAGGCCGACAGCCGCAAGCGCCTCGAGAACATGAAGCAGTACGACCAGGCCACCCAGGCCCAGGAGCGCGTCCTGGAGAAGCTCCTGGAGCTGGTCGAGGTCCCGATCCCCGAGAAGCTGCTCGAGGACGAGATCAACACCCGCAAGCACAACCTTGAGCACCACCAGCTCGGCCAGATGGGCCTCGACCTCGCGAAGTACCTGGAGATCCAGGGCAAGACCGAGGAAGAGTTCGACGCCGAGACCAAGGAGCAGGCGGTCAAGGGCATCAAGACCCAGTTCGTCCTCGACGAGCTGGTCAACAAGGAGAAGCTGAACGTCAGCCAGGAGGAGCTCACCGAGCACCTCATGCGCCGCGCCGCCTCCTCCGGCATGTCCCCCGACCAGTTCGCCCAGGCCGTCGTCGAGGGCGGCCAGGTGCCGATGCTCGTCGGCGAGGTCGCCCGCGGCAAGGCGCTCGCCGTCGTCGTCGAGGCCTCCACGGTCAAGGACACCAACGGTGAGGTCGTCGACATGAGCGACGACGAGGACGAGGTCGAGGAGGCCACCGAGGTCGCCGCCGCGGCCACCGGTGAGGCCGAGGAGAAGACCGAGGCCTGAGCCTCGCTCCCGACCGAGGCCCGAGCCCCGCGCCCGACCCGGGCCGGAGTCTCGCGCTGACCCTGTACGACGGGCCCGGCCGCCCCACGCGCGGCCGGGCCCGTCGTCGTTCCGCGCCCGGCGCAGCGCCGGGACGGGCGGCGTGTTCATACCGCCGCGCGCCCCCATACCTTGCGCTCCGAGCGAACAGTTCGGGAACCGGGATGGCGCCCGCCCACCAGCGCGTTAGGGTCCATGAATACGAGGGCAGGGGACTACTCGCCCACGGGCCCAACCGTGGGTAGTGGGGCCCGCCCCCCAGGTACCAAGACGCTGAGACGGCCACAGCCGTCAGAGACGAGCAGGTGGATTACGTGACGATTCTGATGCCTAACGCCGCCGGTGAGCCGTCCATCGGTGGAGGCCTCGGCGACCAGGTCTACAGCCGGCTGCTCGGCGAGCGCATCATCTTCCTGGGCCAGCAGGTCGACGACGACATCGCCAACAAGATCACGGCACAGCTCCTTCTCCTGGCCGCCGAGCCGGAGAAGGACATCTACCTCTACATCAACAGCCCCGGTGGCTCGGTGACGGCCGGCATGGCGATCTACGACACCATGCAGTACATCCCGAACGACGTCGTCACCATCGGCATGGGCATGGCCGCCTCCATGGGCCAGTTCCTGCTAACCGGCGGCTCCGTCGGCAAGCGCTTCGCCCTGCCGCACACCGACATCCTGATGCACCAGGGCTCGGCCGGTATCGGCGGCACGGCCTCGGACATCAAGATCCAGGCCGAGTACCTCCTGCGCACCAAGCAGCGCATGGCCGAGATCACCGCCCGTCACTCCGGCCAGACCGTCGAGACGATCATCCGCGACGGCGACCGCGACCGCTGGTTCACGGCCGAGGAGGCCAAGGACTACGGGCTCATCGACGAGATCATCTCCGCCGCTTCGGGCGTTCCGGGCGGCGGCGGCACCGGCGCCTGAGCCCGGCCACCCGGGGGCCCCTGGCCCCCGGCGCCGGGCCTGCGCCCCGCCCGCCCCCTTCCGCCCCAGCCACCGAACGCCACCAGGATGGTGAACACGACCATGAACCAGTTCCCCGCAGCCTCCGCGAGCGGCCTCTACACGGGCCCGCAGGTGGACAACCGCTACGTCGTCCCCCGCTTCGTCGAGCGCACCTCCCAGGGCGTGCGTGAGTACGACCCGTACGCGAAGCTCTTCGAAGAGCGCGTGATCTTCCTCGGCGTGCAGATCGACGACGCCTCCGCCAACGACGTCATGGCGCAGCTGCTGTGCCTGGAGTCGATGGACCCGGACCGCGACATCTCGATCTACATCAACAGCCCCGGTGGCTCCTTCACCGCGCTGACCGCCATCTACGACACGATGCAGTTCGTGAAGCCGGACATCCAGACGGTCTGCATGGGCCAGGCGGCGTCCGCCGCCGCCGTCCTGCTGGCCGCCGGCACCCCCGGCAAGCGGATGGCCCTGCCGCACGCCCGCGTGCTGATCCACCAGCCGTCCACGCAGACCGGCCGGGAGCAGCTCTCCGACCTGGAGATCGCCGCCAACGAGATCCTGCGCATGCGCGAGCAGCTCGAGGAGATGCTGGCCAAGCACTCCACCACGCCGATCGAGAAGGTCCGCGAGGACATCGAGCGCGACAAGATCCTGACCGCCGAGGAAGCCCTTTCGTACGGACTGGTCGACCAGATCGTCTCCACCCGCAAGAGCACGGCCGGGCTGGCCGGCTGACGTTCCACCTTCCCTTGGCGCGGTACACGTCAATGTGAACCGCGCCAAGGGGGGCCCGAACGAGGGGCCCGGCAAGGTACCGTCGGATATGAGGCACCAGGAGCCGCTGAACCAAGCGCTCCCAGGCGAAGGGGAAGCACCTCGTGGCACGCATCGGTGATGGCGGCGACCTGCTCAAGTGCTCGTTCTGCGGAAAGAGCCAGAAGCAGGTGAAGAAGCTCATCGCAGGCCCCGGTGTGTACATCTGCGACGAGTGCATCGACCTCTGCAACGAGATCATCGAGGAGGAGCTCGCCGAGACCTCCGAGGTGCGGTGGGAGGAACTCCCCAAGCCGCGCGAGATCTACGAGTTCCTCGAGGGGTACGTCGTCGGGCAGGAGCCCGCGAAGAAGGCCCTTTCGGTCGCGGTGTACAACCACTACAAGCGCGTCCAGGCCGGCGAGAACGGCCAGGGAAGGGACGACGCGATCGAGCTCGCGAAGTCCAACATCCTGCTGCTGGGCCCCACCGGCTCCGGCAAGACCCTGCTCGCCCAGACCCTGGCCCGGATGCTCAACGTCCCGTTCGCCATCGCCGACGCCACGGCGCTGACGGAGGCCGGGTACGTCGGCGAGGACGTCGAGAACATCCTGCTGAAGCTGATCCAGGCGGCCGACTACGACGTCAAGAAGGCCGAGACCGGGATCATCTACATCGACGAGATCGACAAGGTCGCCCGTAAGAGCGAAAACCCGTCGATCACACGGGACGTGTCGGGCGAGGGCGTCCAGCAGGCCCTCCTGAAGATCCTGGAAGGAACGACGGCCTCGGTCCCCCCGCAGGGCGGCCGTAAGCACCCCCACCAGGAATTCATCCAGATCGACACGACCAACGTCCTCTTCATCGTCGGCGGTGCCTTCGCCGGCCTGGAGAAGATCATCGAGTCGCGCGCCGGCGCCAAGGGCATCGGCTTCGGCGCCACGATCCGCTCCAAGCGCGAGATCGACGCCAGCGACCAGTTCCAGGAGGTCATGCCGGAGGACCTGGTGAAGTTCGGGATGATCCCGGAGTTCATCGGCCGTCTCCCCGTCATCACCTCGGTCCACAACCTGGACCGCGAGGCGCTGCTGAAGATCCTGGTCGAACCGCGCAACGCCCTGGTCAAGCAGTACCAGCGCCTCTTCGAACTCGACGGCGTCGAGCTGGACTTCGACCGCCCGGCCCTGGAGGCCATCGCCGACCAGGCGATCCTGCGCGGAACGGGCGCGCGAGGACTGCGCGCCATCATGGAAGAGGTCCTGATGTCGGTGATGTACGAGGTCCCGTCCCGCAAGGACGTGGCCCGCGTCGTCATCACCGCGGACGTCGTCCACAACAACGTGAACCCGACGCTGGTGCCGCGGATCGTGAAGAACGACGGGCGGCACGAGAAGTCCGCGTAAGCGGCACGCACACGAAAGGGGCGCCCGGCCGGTTCGGTGAACTGGCCGGGCGCCCCAACGCCTACCTGGGCAGGGACTCGCAGGCATCGCATGGTCACCGATAGGTCCCGATCGGCTGCTCAGCCGCTCAGAAGGGCGGAGGCCTCAGTGCGCACTCTGGCAGGCGATGAGGACCTCAGTTCCCTTGATGACGCGTAGGTCCGTAAGCCCCTTTACGCAGCGCGGGCTCGCTACCCAGTCGAATCCGACCTTGGTGGCCCTGTAGCTACAGGCGGCCTTGACTTTCGGGCCGACAACGTAGCCCTTGCTGGCCAGGTAGTTCTCGCAGGCCGGGTAACCCGCAGCCGCCGCTGGCGTAGCCATGACCACAGGTGTGACGGCAAGCGCGGTGATCGCTCCCAGAGCCAGCACTGCCCGCCTAAGGCTCAATTTCATAGCCAATCCTCCCGTTTGTTAGCTTGATCGGTCGTTCGTGCGAGGCATCCAAACACGTACCGGGGGACCTGGTGGGCATTGAATGGCTTGTTAGGGGCGGTGATCAAGCGCGTAAGTCCGCGGCAACTGGTTACTGCTGTGGAAGCAACGTCCGGCGATTGGCTGATATGAGGCGCTGAAGACCTTTCTGCGACGGCCACTCGCCCGGAATGTGGGCTGCCCTGCCAACCGCGCCTTGTCGGCGGGCAGGGCATGCTGACCCGAAGATCAGATCTTGGTGCGCGACGTGTTGTACAGCTTGGCTGCGAGCGAGGCCACCTCGTCCTGCGACATTCCCTTGCCACCGGTCATCTGCGCCAAGTTGATGCCGCTCACCGCGCCGATGGTGCTGTAGTCGGCCCAGATGCACATCGGCATCTCGAACGACTGCGGCCCCTTCAGGGACTCCTTGTCCGTGCTCGTGTTGGTGAACTTCGCGATCTGGCACTTCATCACGGCACCGGAGAAGCCGTCCGGTTCGACGGTCTCAGGGCTGCCGACCAGCTCGATCTTGAGGCCGTCCTCCTCGGAGGATTCGCCGTCCTTCTTCGTAGCCTCGTTGAAGTAGCCGTCGACGGCCTTCTCCGGGTCTGCGATCTCGCCCCAGACGCCGTTGAGGTTGAGCGCCTTGCCAGTCAGCGGGTCGTCCTTGCTGCCCGACTTGTACTCGGCGCTGACCTCTTTGTGGTTCTTGATTCCAAGGGCTTCGGCCTTCTTCTTGTCCTCGTCGGAGGTGGGGCCTTCCTTGTCTTCGCCGTCCTTCTTGAACTCACCGACCGATGCCGCTGGGGTCAGCTTGTATCCCTTGGTGTCGTCGGCGATGTCGGAGCCTCCGCCGCCCCCCGCGGTGAACCACCAGACGCCACCCGCGACCACGGCGAGCGCGACGACCGCGGCGCCGATGATCAGGCCCGTCTTCTTCTTCGGCGCCCCGCCCGGCGGGGGCGGCGGGTAGGCGCCGGGGGTGCCACCGCCGTACGGAGGCTGCTGCGGCGGCTGGCCGTACGGGCCGGGCTGCTGGGGCTGGCCCCAGCCCTGCTGCTGGGGCTGCTGCGGGGCACCCTGCGGAGCCTGCTGCGGGTAGCCGTAGCCGGGCTGGGGCGCCTGCGGCTGCTGGCCGTAAGGACCCGGCTGGCCGTACGGGCCGGGCTGCTGGGGCTGACCGCCGTACGGGCCCGGCTGGTTGTAACTCATTCAAGATCTCCTTGCGTGGATAACCCGGCCGTCGGGCCGGGGAGGAAACTCGTCGGTGCGGCGTACGTGTCCTAAGCGGGGCATGGCTCCGGACCCTCGGTACGCGTCGCGTAGGCGTACCCGTCCGCCCTTTGGAGAAGGCAGATGTGCCGGTGGTGGACCCCTTGGACGAGGCCGTGCGGGGTGCGGATGTTGAAGCTGCCGGTGGATCGGACGGCGAGTCGCCCGGTGTGCGTACCTGCGCGCTTCCCGGTGGGGACCGTGGCTCGCGCGTAGTCGCCGGTGGCGAACCCGAAGACGTGCTTCTGCCGTGGAAGGCGCAGGCGAGTGAACCCGTGTCTGTCGGCACGCGTACGGGCGTAGGTCCCGCGTCCGGTCGCCGCTACGGCCAGGACGGCGCGGGGGTACTGCTCGACCGCGTCGAATACACCCACGCACAGGGCGTCGAGGGTGTGGGACTTGGGCAGGCCGCTACGCGTGCGGTTCCACTTGGCGCGTCCGCCGGACGCTCTGCGCACGACAGGGAAGAGGACGTCCAAGGCGCGGGCCAGCGCGGAGCGGGTGGAGTTGACGGCAGCAGCGGGCGAGAGAGGGGTCTTCGCCTGAGCGGTGATCTTCGCCAGCACGTTGGCGCGGCCGGAGAGGAAATCTTCGATCGCGCGGTTTCCCTTGGCCTCGTTGCAGGGGATGCAGGCGAGGGTGAGGTTCGCGACGCGGTCGGAGCCGCCCCTGGACCGGGGATGGATGTGGTCGATATTCAGCGGCACACCAGTCGCTCCACAGTAGGCGCAGCTGTGGTGCCACTTCGCGAGGAGGTACTCGCGGACCTCCGTGCCGTGCTCGTATTCCTCGCACCACAGATCCCTGCCGGCGGACAGCGCGTGGGTATCGAACGCCACTTGCTCGACGTGAACTGCCGTCACGGGCGCCCAGCGCGCCAGCCGACACACCCACCCCATCGTGGTCTCGACCCGGTGGCGAAGTGATGGCGCCAGCCAGCCGTCAGACCTGGCACGGTTGTTGAAGCGAGGCGCGCGATAGCGCAGATTCCGCGTTCGCCGGCCCCGCCGGTAGGCCGAGCGCCGGGTGAGCGAGTCGCGGATCTGCCCACCCCGGTGGGCGAGTTCGATCGCGTACAAGCCTCGCCTGGCATCACCCTCCGCGGTCACGGTCGCGGTGAAGACGGCGATGCCGGTTTGCCTGCTGCCGGGGTCGATCCCCAGCTCCACACCGTCGACCGAGGACCCGGCGATGGTGCGGTCCTTGAGCCGGATGACGAAGGGGGTGTGGCGGTGCACGGCTGCCCGGCCCTGCTTCAGCAGCTTTCGTGCCCTGGCGGCGCTGGTGGGCTGCAAGGGCCGACCATGCTTGTCGAGCACGAATACGACTGGGTGAGCCTCACGGCTCCGCTCCCCACTCCGAGGAGTGGGAGTGACGCATCCGGTGGCAGGTGAACCGCCGGATATCTCCCCTCGACGATGTCCGCTGCCGGGTGCCCTACGGCGTCCGCGCCCCGTTTCGTCCCTACTCCCTGGGGTGTCTGCTGACGCGGATTCGAGAGCGAGCTGCTGAGGAAGCACAGCTCGGTCGGTCTGCTGTCCTGCAACGAACGTAGCCATCAAGGTCACCTCCCCCGTGCGGTGATGGCTTGGTCTGGTCACACATGGCTGGTGAGCCCAGCCCGAGGCTGGGGAGTGTGTGACTCCTGGGTTCCCCTCCGGGCACTTATACGTTCCGAACATCTTGGCGGAAACCAGTGAGCCGCGAGGCGGCGGGGTTCACACCGTTACCAAACGTCCAGGTAATTCGTACGGAACTGTGGCGCGGCCAGCGGGCTCAGCGGGGGAGTCTGACGGCAGCCCACACCACTTTGCCCGGTCCGTTCCGATTGCTCACCGCCCACTCGTCGGCCACTGTGTCGACCAGCGTCAGTCCCCGGCCGCGTTCCGAATCGGTGGTCGGTGAGCACAGAGTGGGCTGCTCGTCCGACGCATCGTGTACCTCAATCCGAACGCCCTTGGCTTCGCGCTCGTAGCGCGTCTCGATCTGCCGCCCTCTGGGTACGCGGGCGTGGACCACGGCGTTGGTGACCAGTTCCGACAGAACAAGCAGAGCCGAGTCCTCGATCACCGCCAGGCCCCATGTGAGTAGGGCCTGTTGCAGCTCCGCGCGTGCCAGGCCAACACTTCTCGGGTGCCTGGTCCAGCGCCGCACGATGAGCTGCTGTGAAACGTCTTCCATGGTGGTGCGACCGTCCGAAGGTCGTCGGTCCGTTCGTGCAAACGGTGTGACAGGGCGGGGAATCAGCCCAGGGACAGGACGTGCGACTCCTGGGATCCGGTAGGACAGTGCGTCCTACGTCCTCTCAGTCTTCGAGTTCGAGACGGATGGCCAGTTCCCTGATGGGGGAGGACCGACGCCGCTCTCGCTCCCGCAGCTCGGCAACCAAGTGCCGGGACGAGGAGTGATATCGCATCCATTCAGGGGCGATCCGCTCGGCGACCAGCAGTGCGCGCGTGGCCTGGGTGTCGTGGCGCAGTTCGGCGTGCGCCATGGCGCGGTCCACGTGGTGCCGGGCAAGCCATGTGGGAGGCAGCGTCGACAGGCCGGGGATGAGCCTCGCGTGGCTGAGTGCCTTGTCGGGCTTGCCCATGTCGACGAAGGCGTTCACGGCGGCGACTCCCGCATTCGTCGGCCCGAAGGGCGTGGCGTAGTCGAGGCGGTCGCTACCGATTCTCGCTGCGGCCGCAGCGGCGAGAGACAGCAGTTCCTCGGCGCTGTCGTTGCGTTCGGCGCGTACAGCTGCTGAAGCACCGCGCAGAAGCAGAATTCCCCACAGCGAAAGGTCGATCGGGGCCGAACGAAAGCCGGGCTCGATGCGTTCCGCCATCCGTACGGCCACTTGCTCGGCATCGGAGATACGGCCCTGCTTGGAGAAGATCCAGGACAGTGATGACACTCCCATGATCTCCAACCGGGGGTCATCGGACTGGCGAGCCGCCGCCATCGAACGCTCGATGGCCGTGTATGCGGCGTCTTCCTTTCTGAAGGCCGTCAGCGTGGTGGCTGCTACTTGATACGCCTCGGCGAGGACGGCGTACGCGGCCGCACGGTCGTCTTCCGTGTACTCACGCACTGCGGCACGGGCGTCCGTGAGGAGGACCGGGAGTAACGCTGTGATCTTCGTCAGCTCCCCGCGACGACGGATCTGTTCAGTGCTGCGGATGCCGGCCCGGAGCTGAGCCACGCTAGGGGGCGGTGTGTCTTCCTCGTCCCCGAGGCCGGCGAATTCCGACAACGGCGTCACCGCTTGCCGGAGCGTGAGGAGGCTCGGTGGCTCGCTCCCGTTGGACGAAGCGAGCACTGCTGGGGCCCCGAGCAGTACTGATGTCTCGACGTCCAACGCGCGGGCGAGGCTGTTCAGAGTGCCCATCCGTGCTGTCAGCCGCTGGTTCTGCTCCAGTTTGCGAACGGTGTCGATGCTGAGCCGGGCCTTCTCGGCCAGACCTTCCTGGGTCAGACCGCGGCGCAGCCGCAGTTCGCCCAGCCGGTCTCCGATTGTCGCCGCCATCGCCCTGCCCATCGGGAGAGGGAGTGTGCCGTCAATCACGCTACGCCGCGTGGTCGCCGGGTGAGGCGGGTTGCGGTATCGGGTTCGAAACGGGTGCGGCCGCCCCCGTAAACTGTGGCCCGTGACCGAGAACACTCAGCAGCAGCCAGCCAGCACCCCCGAACTGCCGACCACCTACGCGCCGGCCGAGGTAGAGGGGAAGCTGTACGAGCGCTGGGTAGAACGCGGTTACTTCGAGGCCGACGCGAAGAGCGAGAAGCCTCCGTTCACCGTCGTCATCCCGCCGCCGAACGTTACGGGCAGCCTGCACCTCGGGCACGCCTTCGAGCACACGCTGATCGACGCCCTCACCCGCCGCAAGCGGATGCAGGGCTACGAGACGCTGTGGCAGCCCGGAATGGACCACGCCGGTATCGCCACGCAGAACGTCGTCGAGCGTGAGCTGGCCAAGGAGGGCAAGTCCCGCCACGACCTGGGGCGCGAGGCTTTCGTCGAGCGCGTCTGGCAGTGGAAGGGCGAGTCCGGCGGCCAGATCTCCGGGCAGATGAAGCGCCTGGGTGACGGTGTCGCCTGGTCGCGTGAGCGCTTCACCATGGACGAGGGCCTGTCCCAGGCCGTCCAGACGATCTTCAAGAAGCTCTACGACGACGAGCTGATCTACCGCGCCGAGCGGATCATCAACTGGTGTCCGCGCTGTCTGACGGCCATCTCGGACATCGAGGTCGAGTACCAGGACGACGACGGCGAGCTCGTCTCCATTCGTTACGGCGAGGGCGAGGATGCCATCGTCGTTGCCACGACCCGCGCCGAGACGATGCTCGGTGACACGGCCGTCGCCGTCCACCCGGACGACGAGCGCTACAAGCACCTGGTCGGCAAGGAGATCGAGCTGCCGCTCACCGGCCGCCGGATCCCGGTCGTCGCCGACGAGCACGTCGACCCCGAGTTCGGCACCGGCGCCGTCAAGGTCACCCCCGCGCACGACCCGAACGACTTCGAGATCGGTCAGCGCCACAGCCTGCCGAACCTCGCCGTCATGGACGAGCGCGCGGTCATCACCGCCCACGGCCCCTTCCAGGGCCTGGACCGGCTGGAGGCCCGCAGCGCCATCGTCGGTGCCCTGCGCGCCGAGGGCCGGATCGTCGCCGAGAAGCGTCCGTACGTCCACTCCGTCGGCCACTGCTCGCGCTGCAAGACCACGATCGAGCCGCGGCTGTCCATGCAGTGGTGGGTCAAGGTCGGCCCGCTGGCGAAGGCCGCGGGTGACGCGGTCCGCGACGGCAAGGTCAAGATCCACCCGCAGGAGATGGAGAAGCGGTACTTCGACTGGGTCGACAACCTGCATGACTGGTGCATCTCGCGTCAGCTCTGGTGGGGCCACCGCATTCCGGTCTGGTACGGCCCGAACGGTGAGATCGTCTGCGTCGGACCGGACGAGCAGCCCCCGAGCGGCGAGGGCTGGACCCAGGAGACCGATGTCCTCGACACCTGGTTCTCCTCCGGTCTGTGGCCGTTCTCCACATTGGGCTGGCCCGAGGAGACCGAGAGCCTCGCGAAGTTCTATCCGAACTCCGTCCTGGTCACCGGCTACGACATCCTCTTCTTCTGGGTCGCCCGGATGATGATGTTCGGTTTGTACGCGATGGACGGCACCCCGCCGTTCCACACCATCGCCCTGCACGGCATGGTCCGCGACCAGTTCGGCAAGAAGATGTCGAAGTCCTTCGGTAACGCGGTCAACCCGCTGGACTGGATGGACAAGTACGGCTCCGACGCGCTTCGCTTCACGCTGGCCCGCGGCGCCAACCCGGGTGTCGACGTCCCGATCGGTGAGGACTGGGTCCAGGGCTCCCGCAACTTCGCCAACAAGATCTGGAACGCGACGCGCTTCGCGCTGATGAACGGCGCCACGGTCGAGGGCCCGATGCCCTCGTCCGAGCAGATGTCGGCGACCGACCGCTGGATCCTGTCGCGCCTCAACTCGGTGGTCGCCGAGGTCGACGCGTACTACGAGGACTACCAGTTCGCGAAGCTGTCCGACACGCTCTTCCACTTCGCGTGGGACGAGGTCTTCGACTGGTACGTCGAGCTGTCGAAGACCACGTTCATGGGCGGCGGCGAGGCCGCGAAGGTCTCCGCCCGCGTCCTCGGCGAGGTCCTCGACGTCACGCTGCGCCTGCTGCACCCCGTCGTCCCCTTCGTCACCGAGACCCTGTGGACCACGCTCACGGGCGGTGAGTCCGTCGTCATCGCCGACTGGCCGAAGGACTCGGGCTTCCGTGACGCCGCCGCCGAGCGGGAGATCGAGCTGGTCCAGCGGGTCGTCACCGAGGTCCGCCGGTTCCGTTCCGACCAGGGTCTGCAGCCCGGCCAGAAGGTCCCGGCGCGGCTGACGCTGGACGGCACCGCGCTGGCGCCGCACGAGGCCGCGATCCGGCAGCTGCTGCGGCTGCAGCCGGAGGGCGAGTCGTTCCATGCGACGGCGACCCTGCCGGTCGCGGGCGCGGAGGTCGCGCTGGACCTGTCCGGTGTGATCGACGTGGCCGCGGAGCGCAAGCGGCTCGCGAAGGACCTGGCGGCGGCCGAGAAGGAGAAGGCGCAGGCCACGGCGAAGCTCGGCAACGAGGCGTTCCTGGCCAAGGCCCCGGACAACGTGGTCGACAAGATCCGCGGCCGGCTCGCCAAGGCCGAGGAGGACATCGAGCGCATCGGTGCCCAGCTGGCGAATCTGCCGCAGGGCTGACCCGGTTCGTACGAGGCCCCCGGAGCCACCCGGCTCCGGGGGCCTCGTCCTGCGCGTGCGCGGCTCGGCAGACCTTGGATACCGCGTACGCGCGCTGCTCCCGGCAGGGCTCCAGCGGCCTGTCCTTCCGGGTCCTGCGGGGCTCCGGCGGTTCCGGCCGACGGGCCCTGGTGTGCATGGGCCGGGCCTCGGCGGTTGTGTCGGTGGGCCTCCGTAGACTGGCAGCGTGAGTGAGCAGCAGCCCGATCCTTTTGACGATGCCGACGAGCGTGACGAGGCGGACGAGTTCGACGCGATCGTCGACGCCGAGACCGACCGCGACCCCGACCTGGCGGTGATCGAGGCCGGGAGCCGCACGCTGCGCACACAGGCCGGATCGCGCCGGGGTGAGCAGGTGCCCGCGCGGCCCGCCGACCCGGAGGTGGACAAGGCGCTGCGCGAGGTCGAGCAGGAGCTCGCCGGCCGCTGGGGCGAGACGAAGCTGGAGCCGTCGGTCAGCCGGATCTCCGCGCTGATGGACGTCCTGGGCGAGCCGCAGCGCGCGTATCCGTCGATCCACATCACCGGTACCAACGGCAAGACGTCCACGGCCCGCATGATCGAGGCGCTGCTCGGCGGCTTCGAGCTGCGCACCGGGCGGTACACGTCGCCGCACGTGCAGTCGATCACCGAGCGGATCAGCCTGGACGGCGCCCCGATCGAGGCCGAGCGTTTCATCGCGACCTACCACGACATCAAGCCGTACGTGGAGATGGTGGACTCGGCCCAGGAGTTCCGGCTCTCCTTCTTCGAGGTGCTCACGGGCATGGCGTATGCCGCGTTCGCCGACGCTCCCGTGGACGTGGCCGTCGTCGAGGTAGGCATGGGCGGCAGCTGGGACGCGACGAATGTCATCGACGGATCGGTCGCCGTGGTCACCCCGATCGATCTGGACCACACCGACCGGCTCGGCTCCACAACGGCCGAGATCGCCGGTGAGAAGGCCGGTGTCATCAAGCAGGGCGCGACGGTGATCCTGGCGCAGCAGCCGGTGGACGCCGCGCAGGTGATGCTGAAGAAGGCCGTCGAGGTCGATGCGACGGTGGCCCGTGAGGGCATGGAGTTCGGTGTCGTCTCCCGTGAGGTCGCGGTCGGCGGGCAGCTGCTGACCCTGCGCGGGCTCGGCGGGGAGTACGAGGAGATCTTCCTCCCGCTGTACGGCGCCCACCAGGCGCACAACGCGGCGGTGGCGCTGGCCGCGGTCGAGGCGTTCTTCGGTATCGGCGCGCAGCATGCGCGCACGCTCGACGTGGAGACGGTGCGTTCCGCGTTCGCGTCCGTCGTCTCGCCGGGCCGGCTGGAGGTCGTGCGCCGCAGCCCGACGGTCGTCCTGGACGCCGCGCACAATCCGGCGGGGGCGCGGGCGGCCGCCGACGGCATCACGGAGGCATTCGGGTTCTCCCGGCTCATCGGTGTGGTCGGTACGAGCGGCGACAAGGACGTGAAGGCGCTCCTGGAGGCGTTCGAGCCCATCTTCACGGAGATCGTCGTCACGCAGAACTCCAGCCATCGCGCGATGGACGCCGATGGCCTGGCCGCGCTCGCCGTGGAGGTCTTCGGCGACGAGCGGGTGGTCGTCGAGCCGCGGCTCGACGACGCGTTGGAGGCGGCGGTCACGCTCGCCGAGGAGGAGGCGGAGTACGCGGGCGCGGGCGTCCTGGTGACTGGCTCCGTGATCACGGTCGGCGAGGCCCGGCTGCTGCTGGGGAGGGGCTGAATCCCATGCGTACGCTCTGTGCGTCCACTCTGATCGGCGAGTTCTTCGTGATCGGCTTCGCCGGTCTGGTGGCCATGAAGGACCCGGATCTGTCCGTTGCCACGGTCTGGGCGGTCAGCGGTGTCGCGATGGTGCTGTCACTGCTGCTGTGCGGGATGATCACCCGCCCCGGCGGGGTGCAGCTCGGCTGGGCCCTGCAGATCGGCCTGATCGCGAGCGGTTTCGTGGTCCCCACGATGTTCTTCCTCGGTGCGGTCTTCGCGGGCCTGTGGTGGGCCTCGGTCCACTACGGCCGCAAGGCCGACGAGGCGAAGGCGAGATGGGCGGCGCAGCAGGCACAGCCCCAGTAGCCGGGCCTGTCCGACGCCGTGGGGCGCCATCCGGCCGGCCCCGGTCCGGGTGCCGCCGTTCGGGCGCACCCCTGTAGCCTCACCTCACCGCACACGTTGCCTGCAAGGAGCCGTACATCATGACCCAGCGCACCCTCGTCCTCCTCAAGCCGGACACGATCAGGCGTGGTCTGGTCGGCGAGATCATCGGCCGTATCGAGGCGAAGGCCGGCTGGCAGATCACCGCGCTGGAGCTGCGCCGGCTCGACCGCGAGACTCTGGAGCAGCACTACGCCGAGCACGTCGGCCGGCCGTTCTACGAGCCGCTCGTCGAGTTCATGCTGTCGGGCCCCGTCGTCGCTCTCGTCGTCGAGGGTGAGCGCGTCATCGAGGGCGTGCGCCAGCTCGCCGGCCCGACCGACCCGATCGCCGCCGCCCCCGGTTCCATCCGTGGCGACTACGGCACGATCGTCCGGGAGAACCTCATCCACGCCTCGGACTCCGAGGAGTCCGCCGAGCGCGAGCTCAAGCTGTTCTTCCCGGCAGTCTGAGGACTTCCCTTCGCGGATTCTTCCTGATTGCCTGTCAGCCATACAGCGCCCACAGCCTGGGGCGACCGAAGGAAATTCGGTCGCCCTTCGGCATACGAACCGCGATAGCGGGAACGCATCGCTCCGACTGGTCGTCACCCTTATTGAGGCGGGCCAGCGCGCGGTGTCCGGGCAGGCGGCACTACGATGGAAGCTCCACGCCACAGCACCCGTACATCACCCTCCTCGCCGACCTGAAAAGCCATCACAGCTCGATTTGGGAAGGCCCGACGCATCCTCATGGGACACAAGGGGAACTCAATGTCGTTCATCGGCCGTGACATGGCTGTCGACCTCGGGACCGCCAACACGCTGGTGTACGTCAGGGGTCGTGGGATCGTCCTCAACGAGCCGTCGGTCGTCGCCATCAACACCAACACCGGCGGCATTCTCGCGGTGGGCTCCGAAGCCAAGAAGATGATCGGCCGCACGCCCGGCAACATCGTGGCGGTCCGTCCGCTGAAGGACGGTGTGATCGCCGACTTCGAGATCACCGAGCGGATGCTCCGCTACTTCATCCTCAAGATCCACAAGCGCCGCTGGGCGGCCCGCCCGCGCATCGTCGTCTGTGTTCCGTCGGGTATCACCGGCGTTGAGCGGCGTGCGGTCATCGAGGCCTCGACCCAGGCCGGCGCCCGGCAGGTGCACATCATCGAGGAGCCCATGGCGGCGGCCATCGGGGCCGGTCTGCCGGTCCACGAGGCCACCGGCAACATGGTGGTGGACATCGGCGGCGGTACCACCGAGGTCGCCGTCATCTCCCTCGGCGGAATCGTCACAGCACAGTCCATCCGGGTCGCCGGCGACGAGCTGGACAACGCGATCATCCAGCACATCAAGAAGGAGTACAGCCTCCTCCTCGGTGAGCGGACCGCCGAGAGCATCAAGATCACCATCGGCTCGGCGTACGACCTCGACAAGGACGAGCACACCGAGATCCGCGGCCGTGACCTGGTCTCCGGCCTCCCGAAGACCGTGGTCATCTCCGCCGCCGAGGTCCGCAAGGCCATCGAGGAGCCGGTCAACGCAATCGTCGATGCCGTGAAGACCACGCTCGACAAGTGCCCGCCGGAGCTCTCCGGCGACGTCATGGACCGCGGCATCGTCCTCACCGGCGGCGGCGCGCTGCTGCGCGGCCTCGACGAGCGGCTGCGCCACGAGACCGGTATGCCCATCCACATCGCCGAGGACCCGCTGGACTCGGTTGCGCTCGGCTCGGGCAAGTGCGTCGAGGAATTCGAGGCGCTCCAGCAGGTGCTGGACGCCCAGCCGCGCCGCTAGCGGAGGGCCACTCTCCGCCGTACGGGCGTCAACCGACCCGTACGGCGGATCGTTGACACAACGGCATAAAGCACCACACGAACAACACCGCAGAGCACAACGGCATACACATTCCGACGAGGAAGGCACGGCCGCCGCACGTGAGGGACACGAAAGAGAGCCGGCTGCTCCTGGTCCTGCTGATCGCCATCGCGTTCGCACTGATCACGGTGGACATCCGCGGCGGCGAGGAGTCACCGGTCGACGGCGCCCGGCAGGCCGCCGCCGCTGTTTTCGGACCGGTCGAGAACGGCGTGGCGGCCGCCGTCGATCCGATCGGCAACGCCATAGGAGCCGTCCGGGACTCGGGGGAGCGCCACGACCGGATCGCCGTGCTGGAGCGGGAGAACGCGGCCCTCAAGGCGCGGCTCGGCAGCGACGACCGCAACCGCAGCCGGGTCCGTCAGCTCGACAGCATGCTGAAGAAGGCGGCCAACGGGCAGTACGGCATCAAGGCCGCCGAGGTCATCGCGATAGGAGCCGCCCAGGGCTTCTCCTGGACGGTGACGATCGACGCCGGTTCCCGGGACGGCATCCTCCGCGACATGACCGTGCTCAACGGTGACGGGCTGGTCGGCCGGGTCACCACCGTCGGCCCGGACACCGCGACCGTTCTCCTCGCCAACGACCCGGACTTCACGGTCGGTACGCGCATGGAGCGCACCGACGAGCTGGGCTTCGCCACCGGACAGGGCGACCGGCCGCTGTCGGTACAGCTCCTCAACGGCAAGGCCAAGGTCAGGAAGGGCGACCGGCTGGTCACCTTCGGCTCGCAGGCCGACAAGCCGTTCGTGCCCGGTGTCCCGGTCGGCGAGGTCGTCCGCGTCGACCCCTCCGGCGGTGACCTCACGCGGACCATCTACGTCCGCCCGTACGTCGGATTCACCAAGCTGGACATCGTCGGAGTCGTCGTGCAGGCGCCCCGGACGGACCCGCGTGACGCGGTCCTGCCCGCGAAGCCGAAGCCGACCCCCACGCCCACGGTGACCGTGACCGTCACCCCGTCGCCGAACGGCGAGGACCAGGCGCTGGGCGGGGACCAGGCGCTGGACCGCGGCCAGGACCAGGGCCAGGGCCGGAGCGACCCCCTGGTCGACAGCACCGACGCCGTCACCGGCCGCGACGACGAGTAGCAGGAGGAGCTGAACACCATGCGCTTCAACCGGATGCTGCTCTCCACCACGCTCGTCGTGGTCGCACTCGTCGTCCAGGTAACCGTCCTCTCCCGCCTCCAGTTGCCCGGGGCCGTCCCCGATCTGCTGCTGCTCGTCGTCCTCGCTCTCGCCCTCGTGTACGGGCACACCAGCGGCGCCCTCATCGGCTTCGGCGCGGGGCTGCTCGCCGACCTCGCCCCGCCCGCGGACCACGCCGCGGGCCGCTATGCCCTGGTGCTGTGCCTCATCGGCTACCTCGCCGGACTCGCCCGGCCCGAGACCGGCCGGCTCACCTCGGCCACCGGTCCGATGGTGGTCGTCGTCGCCGCCGCGATCGGCTCGACGCTGCTGTACGCGGGCGTCGGCGCGCTGGTCGGTGACACCGCCGCCCGCCATGTCGGCCTGGGCTCGCTGCTGTTCACCGCCGCCGTCTACGACCTGCTGCTCGCGCCGTTCACCGTGCCTCTGATCATGGCGTTGGCGAGACGCGCCGAGAACGATCCGCTCGCCGACAACCAGTCCGGCGGCGGCGATGTCTCCAGCGGCTGGGCCTCGTCCGGCACCGGCCTGCGCATCGGCCGCCAGCGCAGCGGACTGCGGATCAAGGCGGCCAGGACCCGGGCGACCCGTGCCGGCCGCATCAGGGGAGTCAAGCGACTGTGACCGAGGGGGTATCGGCAGCGTGAGCAACATTCCCGAGACCGGGCGGACCCCCCGCGTCCAGATCCGGCTCATCGTCATCCAGGTCCTGGTCTTCTCCCTCCTGGCGACGCTCGGCGGGCGCCTCTGGTACCTGCAGATCCGCAACGGCGACGAGTACACGAACGAGGCGAAGAACAACCACGTCCAGCAGGTCGTCCAGCCCGCCGTCCGCGGCGCCATCCTGGACGCCCGGGGCGTCCCGCTCGCCGACAACGAGACCCGCCTCGTCGTCTCGGCGTCCCGTACCGAGCTGATGAAGATGAAGGACGACGGCGAAGGCGTCCTCACCCGGCTCGCGGCCGTCCTCGGCATGAAGCCGAAGGAGGTCATGGACAAGGTCCGGCTCTGCGACTCCAAAACCCCGCAGCCCTGCTGGAACGGCTCCCCGTACCAGCCGATCCCGGTCACCGACGAGGCCACCACCCAGCAGGCCCTGCAGATCCGCGAGCGCGCCGAGGACTTCCCCGGCATCACCGCCGAGCCCACCGCCGTACGCCGATACCCGGCGCCCGGCAAGGCGAACACCGCGCAGGTCCTCGGCTACCTCTCGCCCGTCACCGACGAGGAGATCGAGAAAGCCAAGGACACCGACTCGCCGTACCTCCGGTCCGACCAGGTCGGCCGCTCGGGACTTGAGCGCACGTACGACAAGGAGCTGCGGGGCAAGGCCGGCGTCACCCGCTACGAGGTCGACAACCTCGGCCGCGTCATCGGGCAGGCCAAGCCGGACAAGGCCGAGCCCGGCGCGAACGTCGTCACCTCCATCGACGCCCGCGTCCAGGCGGTCGCCGAGTGGGAGCTCAACAACGCGATGAAGGAAGCCCGCAAGGTCTTCGACGACAACACCAACGAGAACTACAAGGCGGACTCGGGCGCCGTCGTCGTCATGGAGTCGAAGACCGGCCGCGTGGTGGCGATGGCATCGCTGCCCCACTACGACCCCAACGCCTGGGTCGGCGGCATCTCCGCCAAGGACTACGCCCGGCTCACCGGCAAGAAGTCCAACTTCCCCCTGCTGAACCGGGCCATTCAGGGGCAGGCCGCCCCCGGCTCGATCTTCAAGGTCGTCCCCACCACCGCCGCGGTCAACGCCGGATACGACTTCAAGGGCCGTTACCCGTGCCCCAGCTCGTACTCGATCGGCAACCAGGTCTTCAAGAACTTCGAGTCCCAGGGCCACGGCAGCATCACCCTCGGCCAGGCCCTCGAAGTCTCCTGCGACACCGTCTACTACGCCCTCTCCCACCAGCAGTGGATGAAGGACGGCGGCATCAAGCCGAAGAAGAACCCGGCGGACTGGTTCTACAAGACCGCCCACCAGTTCGGCCTCGGCGCCGAGACCGGCATCGACCTCCCCAACGAGGTCACCGGCCGGATCCCGGACCGCCGCTGGAAGCAGAAGTTCTGGGAGGCGAACAAGGACTACTGGTGCAAGACCGGCAAGAAGGGCGGCAGCTACATCCAGCAGCTCTCCTACGAGAACTGCCTCGAAGGCAATCTCATGCGCGCCGGTGACTCGGTCAACTACTCGATCGGCCAGGGCGACACGCTCGTCACCCCGATCCAGATGGCCACCATCTACGCGGCGATCTCCAACGGCGGCACGCTCTACGACCCGACCGTCGGCAAGGCGGTCGTCAGCCCGGACGGCAAGAGCGTCCGCGAGATCAAGCCGAAGTCCCACGGCAGGCTGCCGATGACCCCCCAGACGCGCGTGCTGATGGACGAAGCCCTCGCGGGAGTCGCGACCCGCGGTACGGCCGCCTGGCGGTTCGGCGGCTGGCCGCAGGACAAGATCCCGATGCACGCCAAGACCGGAACGGCGGAGGTCCACGGCAAGCAGACGACCTCCTGGTTCGCCACGTACACCAAGGATTACTCGATCGTCATGACGATCTCCCAGGGTGGTACGGGCTCCGGCGCGTCCGGCCCCGCCGTGCGCAACATCTACAACGCGCTCTACGGCCTGGACATGGAAGGCAACCAGGACCTCAAGAAGGCCCTGCTGCCCGAGCCGCAGAAGGCGCTGCCGAAGATCCAGCCCGACGGCTCGATCGACGCGCCGAGGATCACGCCGTACGTTCCGGTCAAGCCGGAGCCGGAGGGCGAGAAGGCGCTCGCGGGCCCGCCCGCGGCGACGGGACGGAGGGACTGAGACATGGCAGGAACCCATGGCTTCTCCGTCGCGCGGTACGCCCCCGAGCGCGGCGCGCTGTCGAAGCTCTTCGCCCGCGATTCGATGGTGCGCCGGCTGGACTGGCCGATGCTGGGCGCGGCGATCGCACTGTCGTTCATCGGCTCGCTCCTGGTGTGGTCCGCGACCCGCAACCGCACCGAGCTCAACCACGGCGATCCGTACTACTTCCTCTTCCGCCACGTCCTCAACACGGGCATCGGCTTCACCCTGATGGTCGGCACGATCTGGCTCGGCCACCGCACGCTGCGCGGCGCCGTACCGGTGCTGTACGGCATCTCCGTGGTGCTGGTGCTGCTGGTGCTCACACCGCTCGGCGCGACCATCAACGGCGCGCACGCGTGGATCGTGGTCGGCGGCGGATTCTCGCTGCAGCCCTCGGAGTTCGTGAAGATCACGATCATTCTGGGCATGGCGATGATGCTGGCCGGCCAGGTCGACGCGGGTGATCAGGTCCACCCCGACCATCGCACCGTCGCCAAGTCCCTCGGCCTGGCGGCCGTTCCCATGGCGATCGTCATGCTGATGCCGGACCTCGGCTCGGTCATGGTGATGGTGGTGATCGTGCTGGGTGTGCTGCTCGCCTCCGGTGCATCCAACCGCTGGGTCCTCGGCCTGATCGGGGCGGGTGTCGGTGGCGCGGTGCTGGTCACCACGCTCGGACTGCTCGACGAGTACCAGATCAACCGCTTCGCCGCGTTCGCCAACCCGGAGCTCGACCCGGCCGGCGTCGGCTACAACACCAACCAGGCGCGGATCGCGATCGGCTCCGGCGGCCTGCTCGGCACCGGCCTCTTCAAGGGATCCCAGACCACCGGCCAGTTCGTGCCGGAACAGCAGACCGACTTCGTCTTCACCGTCGCCGGTGAGGAGCTGGGCTTCGTCGGAGCGGGCCTGATCCTCTTCCTGCTCGGCGTGGTGCTGTGGCGGGCCTGCCGGATCGCCCGCGAGACGACCGAGCTGTACGGCACGATCGTCGCCGCCGGGATCATCGCCTGGTTCGCGTTCCAGTCCTTCGAGAACATCGGCATGACCCTCGGCATCATGCCGGTGGCCGGGCTTCCCCTGCCGTTCGTGTCGTACGGCGGCTCGTCCATGTTCGCGGTGTGGGTGGCGGTCGGGCTGCTCCAGTCGATCAAGGTGCAGCGGCCGATGTCGGCCTAGGTGTTCTGTCCGGTGCGACACGCCCAGGACCGACAACGGCGCGGTTCGTACTGACGCCGAGGCGCCATGGCGACTAGATTTTGTTCATGGCGGACACGAAGCGGGAAGTCGAGCGCAAGTACGAAGCCAGTGCCGGGACCGAGCTACCGGACCTGACCGGTGTGGCCGGGGTGACGGCCGTCGTCGACCAGGGCGTGACGGAGCTCGACGCCGTCTACTACGACACCTCGGAGCTGCGCCTCGCCGCAGACGGGATCACGCTGCGACGACGTACGGGCGGCGGTGACGAGGGCTGGCACCTGAAGTTCCCCGTCTCCGTCGGCATCCGCGACGAGATCCGCGAACCCCTCGCCGACACGCTGCCCCGCACGCTTGCGGGCCTGGTCCGCTCGCGCACGCGCGACGCCGAGCTCGCTCCCGTCGTCCGGCTGCGCTCCTCCAGGGACGTCCGCCACCTGGTCGACGACCAGGGCGAACTCCTCGCCGAGCTGTCCGTCGACTCCGTGCGTGCGGAACGCCGCACCGAGGGCGGTGGCACGACGTCCTGGACCGAGATCGAGGTCGAACTGGCCGACGACGCCGACCCCGCGCTGCTGGACGCGGTCGGGAAGCGGCTCCGCAAGGCGGGCGTCCTGCCGTCGTCGGCTCCGTCGAAGCTGGCGCGGGCGCTGGAGGAAACGGCGCCCGGCTCCGCCGAATCTGAGGCCGAAGTCGAAGCCGAGGCCGCCGCCGCGCCGCGCGACGCCGACGCGCAGGCGCGGCCTGACGAGGAGACCAAGGCCCCGAAGGCCGCCAAGGCCGCAGAGATCGTCAGGGACCGCGGGGCGCGGCTCGGCCCGAAGGACGCCGGGGAGTTCGTCCTTGCCTATCTGCGGGAGCAGCGGGACGCGATCGTGGCGCTCGACCCGGCCGTGCGGCGCGATCTGCCCGACGCGGTCCACCAGATGCGCGTCGCCACCCGCCGCATGCGCAGCGCCTTCAAGACGTACCGGAAGATCGTCGACCGCGGTGTCACCGACCCGTTCGGCGACGAGCTCAAGTGGCTGGCCGGTGAGCTGGGGGCCGCACGGGACCAGGAAGTGCTCGCCGAGCGGCTGCACGGGCGGATCGACGGGCTGCCGGGGACGCTGGTGCTCGGACCGGTCCGGGCGAGGCTGCGGATCTGGGGGACCGCGAACCGCGAGGAGGCGCGGCACCGTTCCGTCGCCGTACTCGACACCGAGCGCTACCTCGCCCTGCTGGACGCCCTCGACGCGCTGCTCGACGAGCCGCCGCTCCTCGAGGCCGCCACCGCGAAGCCCGGCGTCGCCCTGCCCAAGGCCGTGATCAAGGACTATCTGCGCCTCGCGGGGCGCGTCGGGCACGCGCTCGGCCTCCCGGCCGGCCAGGAGCGCGATCTCGCCATGCACGACGCCCGCAAGGCCGCCAAGCGCGCCCGGTACGCCGCCGAGGCGGCGACCCCCGCCCTCGGCAAGCCCGCCAAGAAGTTCGCCAAGCGCATGAAGGCCGTCCAGACCGTCCTCGGCGATCACCAGGACAGCGTCGTTGCCCGCGACACCCTCCGGGACCTCGCGATCCAGGCCCACGCGGCCGCTGAATCGGCGTTCACCTGGGGACTTCTCTTCGGCCAGGAACAGGCCTCGGCCGCCGACCGGGAGCGCGAGCTCCCCGGCGTATGGGACAAGGCGTCCCGGCCCGGGCTGCGCGCGGCGCTGGCGCACTGACCTTCCACGGCAGGCAGGCGTGCCGGGAGCCACTGCCGATCGGGTTACGCTTGAGAGTCCCTCTGCCAGCCCACGAAGGTTCCAGATGTCTGCCGAGTCGGTCTTCCCACAGCTCGAAGCTCTGCTCCCGCATGTGCAGAAGCCCATCCAGTATGTGGGCGGTGAGCTGAACTCCACCGTCAAGCCGTGGGACGAGTGCGACGTCCGCTGGGCGCTCATGTACCCGGACGCGTACGAGGTCGGTCTGCCCAACCAGGGCGTCATGATCCTCTATGAGGTACTGAACGAGCGCGAGGGCGTGCTCGCCGAGCGCACGTACAGCGTCTGGCCGGACCTCGAAGCGCTGATGCGCGAGCACGGCGTGCCGCAGTTCACCGTGGACAGCCACCGCCCCGTGAAGGCGTTCGACGTCCTCGGCCTGAGCTTCTCCACCGAGCTCGGCTACACCAACATGCTGACGGCCCTCGATCTCGCGGGCATCCCGCTGGAGGCCAAGGACCGCACCGTCGACGACCCGATCGTGCTCGCGGGCGGCCACGCAGCCTTCAACCCCGAGCCGATCGCGGACTTCATCGACTGCGCGGTGATCGGCGACGGCGAGCAGGCCGTCCTGGAGATCACCGAGATCATCCGGGCCTGGAAGGCCGAGGACCGCCCCGGGGGCCGCGAGGAGCTGCTGTTCCGCCTCGCGAAGACCGGCGGGGTCTACGTCCCGGGCTTCTACGACGTCGAGTACCTGCCGGACGGCCGCATCGGCCGTGTCGTGCCGAACAAGTCGGGCGTGCCGTGGCGGGTGTCCAAGCACACCGTCATGGACCTCGACGAGTGGCCGTACCCGAAGCAGCCCCTCGTCCCGCTCGCCGAGACCGTCCACGAGCGGATGTCCGTCGAGATCTTCCGCGGCTGCACCCGCGGCTGCCGTTTCTGCCAGGCCGGCATGATCACGCGCCCCGTGCGGGAGCGAAGCATCACCGGCATCGGCGACATGGTCGAGAAGGGTCTCAAGGCGACCGGCTTCGAGGAGGTCGGCCTGCTGTCGCTGTCCTCCGCGGACCACAGCGAGATCGGCGACATCGCCAAGGGCCTCGCCGACCGGTACGAGGAGGACAAGATCGGTCTGTCCCTCCCGTCCACCCGTGTCGACGCGTTCAACGTGGACCTGGCCAACGAGCTGACCCGCAACGGCCGCCGGTCCGGTCTCACCTTCGCCCCCGAGGGCGGCTCCGAGCGCATGCGCAAGGTCATCAACAAGATGGTCTCGGAGGAGGACCTGATCCGTACCGTCGCCACGGCGTACGGCAACGGCTGGCGTCAGGTGAAGCTGTACTTCATGTGCGGTCTGCCGACGGAGACCGACGACGACGTGCTGCAGATCGCCGACATGGCGACCAAGGTGATCCAGAAGGGCCGCGAGGTCTCCGGCTCGAACGACATCCGCTGCACGGTCTCGATCGGCGGCTTCGTGCCCAAGCCGCACACCCCGTTCCAGTGGGCCCCGCAGCTCTCCGCCGAGGAGACCGACGCCCGCCTGGAGAAGCTCCGCGACAAGATCCGCGGCGACAAGAAGTACGGCCGCTCCATCGGCTTCCGCTACCACGACGGCAAGCCCGGCATCGTCGAGGGCCTGCTCTCGCGCGGCGACCGCCGCATCGGCGCCGTCATCCGCGCCGTCTACGACGACGGTGGCCGCTTCGACGGCTGGCGTGAGCACTTCTCGTACGACCGCTGGATGGAGTGCGCGGAGAAGGCGCTGCCCGAGTTCGGCGTCGACGTCGACTGGTACACGACGCGTGAGCGTGCGTACGAGGAGGTCCTGCCCTGGGACCACCTGGACTCCGGTCTCGACAAGGACTGGCTCTGGGAGGACTGGCAGGACTCGCTCGACGAGACCGAGGTCGAGGACTGCCGCTGGACGCCGTGCTTCGACTGCGGAGTCTGCCCGCAGATGGACACGCACATCCAAATCGGCCCGACCGGGAAGAAGCTCCTTCCGCTGAGCGTGGTCAATGCGGGCCCGACCAGCGGAAACGGCAGCTGAGGCGAGCGAGGCGGGTTACGGCGGATCGCCGAGGGCTTGGCGGGGGCCGGTGAGGACGAAGTGGCCGAGCTGCTCAGTGCGTACGGTCGGCGTACTGGGCAGTCGGCGGCCGCCTCCCGACGTCTGACCTGGACGATCTCGTGCCGCCGGGGGCGGCTTCGTCAGGCATGGGGCATCGGCAAAGCCGCTGCACCGACCTCCAGAGCGCGGCGGACCGCAGCAGCACGGCCGAGCACTGATGGAGCCGCAGTGGTCGCGCGTCCCGGGCGCGGACGGGTTCAGTCGTTGCAGCCGCGGCCATCGCTTGGGTTGACGCAGGTGTTGATTCCTCGTCCGCCATCGTTGCGGTTCGTGCCCGGTCCGCCGTCCAGGTCGTCATCGTCGGCTTCCCCGAAGAGCCGGTCGTTACCCGCGTTGCCGAAGAGCTCGTCGTTGCCCCTTCCGCCACGGAGATCGTCATTGCCCTTTCCTCCGTAAAGGGCGTCGTTGCCCAGGAAGGCAAGGAGCCGGTCGTTGCCCGAGCCACCGGAGAGCTCGTCGTTGCCTGTTTCACCGTGGAGCTCGTCGTTGCCCGGATCACCACGAAGGTCGTCGTTTTCCCCGCCGCCGAAGAGCTGGTCGTCGCCCGAGCCGCCGAAGAGCTGATCGTTGTCCTTGTCCCCGTTGAGAGTGTCGTTGCCCGAGCCACCGCAGATGAGGTCGTTCCCTCCGAACGCGTAGACCGTGTCATTGCCTCCGAGCGCGAAGATCACGTCGTTGCCGGGAGTGCCGAAGATGACGTCGTTCTTCTCGGTGCCCACTCTGGTGGGTCTGGCGTCCTCACAGGTCGAGTTGTTCCAGGTGTTCGCGGTGGTCGCGGCGTTCGCGGTGGTCGCAGTGCTCGAGGGGGTCGATTCCTTGGCTCGCCTCGGTGTTCCGGGTGCGGCGGCCGTTGTGGAGGTGGAAAAGACGAACATCCCTCCGATGACGAGAACGATGAGGGCGGGCAGCGACCGGGCACTGGCACGGCGTCGGCGGGAGCACCCAGTTGGAGCCGTCTTCGGCCGGTCGTCGTCGGGGCGGGGCTCGAACATGGCTCGGCTGTCTCCTGGGTGAGGTGGGCAGCTGTCCCTTACAGAAGGTCACACTCTCGCCCAGCCCGCTCCGCCGCCCACCGGGGCCGTATTCGCCCACGGGCCATTTTCGCAGGTCGCGGCCGATAGACGTGCCACCACAAGCACTCCTTCGGTCGCAACCCGCACGGCCCCGTCGGGAAAGCAGAGGCCGACCTGGGGAAGCCGACCACCATCACGGAACGATCCGGTACGTGGCGGGAGCCACTGCCGGGTGCGGCCGCCAGACAGTGGTGGGAGCGGCGGTACTGGGTGCTCGCCGCGGCGGCCCCTGGGCTTCGCCCGCGTCGTGCGCGCAGGCACGATGCGGATCTGACACGACGGCCCGGCCCGTAGGGAACCCCCGGGCCGGGCCGTCGCGTCTTTCCGGCCATGGACTTGGACAAGCGGCAGCAGCGGCCCCAGCAGCCGGAAGGCTGTCTGACGGTGGCCATCAGGATCCCGGTACGGATCGTGGTGCTGCTGGTCGTCGTGCCCGTACGCATGGTGTGGGACGCACTCGTCGTCTGCGCGAAGGCGCTCGACCGCGTGCTGCTGCGCCCGCTCGGCCGCGCGCTGGACTGGCTGTACGAGACGGCGCTCGCCCCGGTCGGCCGGGCGGTCGCCTGGGTCGCCACGGCGGTCGCCACCGGAGCGTGGTGGCTGTTCAAGGCCGTCTTCTACTGGCCCTGGGTGGCGCTGTGGCGGTACATGATCGTGCCGGTCGCCACCTACGGCATCGCGGTTCCGCTGGCCTGGCTGTACCGCACTGTCCTGACCCCGGTCGGTCAGGGACTGGCCTGGATCCTGGCCTGGCTGTACGCCCGGCTGCTCGCCCCGCTCGGCCGCGGCATCGGATGGCTGGTGTGGGCGGTCTTCGTCTGGCCGTGGACCGCGCTGTACCGGTGGCTGCTGACCCCGTTGGGGCACGGCCTGACCTGGCTGTACGTGCATGTGCTCACCCCGGTCGCCGGTGGCCTGTGGACCGCCGTCGTATGGCTGACCGGCATCCTGGTCGTCGAGCCCGCCGTCTTCGTGTACCGCTGGATCCTCACCCCGATCGGCCGCGCCTTCGCGGCCCTCGGCCGTGCCCTCGCGGTCGTCGGCCGCGAGATCGCCGACGCGTTCATGGTCGCCTGGCGCGTCGCCGGGTACGTGTCACGGGCCGTCGGGCGCGCCCTCAAGTGGCTGGGCTGGAATCTGCTGGGGCGCCCGGTGGCGTGGTTCTACCGGAACGTCTGCACACCTGTCGGGCACTTCGTCCGCAATCAGCTCTGGGCGCCCGCCAAGCGGGCCGCGGTCGACGCCGGACGGGCCGTGCGAGGCGCGCTCGCCTCCGCCCGCGAGACCGTGCGGCAGGCCCGCCGGGACGCCTGGCGGGCACTGGTCGGCGGCCCGCGCGAGCCCGAGGCTGTGGAACCGGCACGGGCCCGGGCGCGTAACCTGGGAGGTACGCAACACATACCGACTGTCCCCGGCGTGGCGCCCGGACCCGAGGTCTCCCTGCACAAGCGGGGCTGAGCCGGACGGGCCCCCAGGGGTCAGCGCAGGCCAGGAAAGGCGGCGCGCCACCGCGCCCGCCCCGCACCGAGGAGAAGAACCACTGGGCAAGCGACAGCCCGAAGGCCCGCCGCCCGCACCCGCGGTGCAGCGCATCCGACTGCGCTACACCAAGCGCGGCCGCCTCCGGTTCACCAGCCACCGCGACTTCCAGCGCGCTTTCGAGCGTGCGCTGCGGCGCGCCGAGGTGCCGATGGCGTACTCGGCGGGCTTCACCCCGCACCCGAAGGTGTCGTACGCGAACGCCGCGCCCACCGGCACCGGCTCCGAGGCCGAGTACCTGGAGATCGCGCTCACCGAGGCCCGGGACCCGCAGAGCCTGCGGGTACTGCTCGACGAGTCGCTCCCGGCCGGGCTCGACATCACGGACGCGGTCGAGGCGCGTACGTCGGGTCTGGCGGACCGGCTGACCGCGTCCGTCTGGGAGCTGCGGCTCGACGGAGTCGCGGTCGAGGACGCGGAGAAGGCCGTCGAGGCGTTCCTCGGCGCCGAGACCGTGGAGGTCCAGCGCCGGACGAAGAACGGCATGCGGACCTTCGACGCGCGTGGTGCCGTGGCCGGTCTCCAGGCGGCTCGTCCACAGCCTGATAGGCCCGGGGAGGAGCCCTGTGCGATACTGCGGCTGGTTGTTCGGCACGTGACACCTGCCGTACGACCCGACGACGTCCTGTCCGGTCTCCAAGCTGTGGCCGACCTGGCGCCGCCGGTCCCCGCAGCGGTGACCAGGCTGGCGCAGGGGCTCTTCGACGAGGAGTCCGGCACGGTGACCGACCCGCTCGCGCCCGACCGCGAGGCAGTCACGGCCGCCCCACCCACGGCCGCCGGACTCGCCGCGACGGCGCCGGAAGGTGCCGGTTCCGCGTAGGGGCGGTCGTCGAAGCGCCGCCCTCGTACTCGGGAGCCACCTGGGTCGGGCAGCGCACAGACCAGGAGACTTTCGCCAGGCCGTGCGTACATCGCGTACGGAACCGGCGAGCCAGACATACAGCTCCCGTGAGGCGCCCGCGCCCCGGACGGAGGCCCCGCGGACATCACGCGGGACGCGCCACCGGACCGGATCGAGGCGCGGCGCCCGGGAGCGTGACGGGAGAACCGCCCGCATGCTCGAGCCGAAGGACCCCGGTACGGCCGGGGACAACCAAGAGAACAACACACCGAGCGACACACTGCCGCCGCGCCGCCGTCGGCGTGCGGCGTCCCGCCCCGCGGGTCCGCCGGCCACGGTGGAGACGGTCACGGACGTGACCGCGTCGGTCGCCGCCGGCATACCGGCCACGGAGGTGCCCGCCGTTGCCGCCGAGGTGGCCGCGGAGCCTGCAGCCGTCGTTGAGGAGCCTGCGCCGCGTACGCGCCGCCGGGCGACCCGTAAGGCGACGGCGCCCGCCGGTTCGCCTGCGCCCGTCGAGGTGCCCGCCGAGCCGGTTGCCGCTGAGCCGGTTGCTGCCGAGGCTGCCGCGCCTGCCGCTGTCGTGGCTGACACACCCGCCGAGGAGCCCGCGCCGCGTACCCGCCGCCGGGCGACCCGTAAGGCGACCGCGCCCGCCGGTGCGCCGGCCGAGGCGGCCGAGGCCGCTGCTGTGGTGGCCGGGACGTCCGCCGTCGCGCCCGTCGTCGAGGTGGCCGCGGAGCCTGCAGCCGTTGTTGAGGAGCCCGCGCCGCGTACGCGCCGCCGGGCGACCCGTAAGGCGACGGCGCCCGCCGGTTCGCCTGCGCCCGTCGAGGCGCCCGCCGAGCCGGTTGCCGCCGAGCCGGTTGCCGCTGAGGCTGCCGCGCCTGCCGCTGTCGTGGCTGACACACCCGCCGAGGAGCCTGCGCCGCGTACCCGCCGCCGGGCGACCCGTAAGGCGACCGCGCCCGCCGGTGCGCCGGCCGAGGCGGCCGAGGCCGTGGCCGTTGCCGAGCCGGTGGCCGTCGGCGCCGACGAAGACGTTGAGGAAGGTGCCGTGAGCGAGAGCGCTGCGGAGACCGGGGTTGGCGCCGAGGCGCCCGCGCGGCGTACGCGCCGGCGTGCGACGCGCCAGGTGACCACGCCCGAGCCGGAAGAGACCGTGACCGCCGAGGTCGCCGCCCCGGAGGCCGAGGAGACCGCCGAGGAGCAGGCTCCGCGCGGCCGTACGCGCCGCCGCGCGACCCGTAAGGCGACCGCGCCCGCCGGGGCTCCGCAGGAGGCCCAGGAGGACGAGACCGCGGCGGGCGAGGGCCTGCCCGCGGACGCCGTGGCGCAGATCGCGGCCGGCGAGGCCGAGGTCGAGGCCGCCGAGCGTGCCGCGACGCGCGGGCGCACCAGGCGCCGGGCCGCGGTGCCCGAGTTCACCGCCGAGCCGGAGCAGGCCGAGAAGCCCTCCCGGGCCCGTCGTGCCGTCCGGCCCGCCGTGGCCGTGTTCCAGCCGCCGGTCTTCACCGAGCCGATGTTCCAGACCCCGGAGACCGCCGCTGCCGCGGCCGCCGCCGAGGCCGCCGAGGTGGCCGAGGAGGAAGAGGCCGTCGAGCCCGCCCCGGTCGCCGAGGCTCCCTCGCGCCGTCGCCGTCGCCGCCGTGGCGAGCCCGCCGAGCCCGCCGAGGCCGTGGAGGCCGTCGAGCCCGCCGAGGCGGAGGAGCCGGAGGCCGAGGCCGTCGTCGAGGGCGAGGAGGCCGCCGAGGAGGCCGAGGAGTACGAGGACCGTCCCTCGCGCCGTCGCCGCCGCGGTGGCCGCCGTCGCCGCCGTGGCGAGGCCGCCGAGGCCGAGGAGTCCGCGGAGGAGCGCGAGGCCGAGGCCGCCGAAGAGGCGGAGCGGGCCGAGGAGGAGTCCGAGGAGGAGGGCTACGAGGAGGCCGAGGCCGGCACGCCGTCCGCGCCGGGCACCAGCAGCAGCCGTCGTCGCCGTCGTCGCCGCCGCCGTACCGGCGAGGCCGCCGAGACCGAGCCGGGCGCGGACGAGCCGGAGCGTACGGTCGTCAAGATCCGTGAGCCGCGTCCCGCGCGGGAGAAGGCCGCCGAGCCGTCCGACGAGGTGCAGTCCATCAAGGGCTCGACCCGCCTGGAGGCGAAGAAGCAGCGCCGCCGCGAGGGCCGCGAGCAGGGCCGCCGCCGCGTGCCGATCATCACCGAGGCGGAGTTCCTCGCGCGCCGCGAGGCCGTCGAGCGCGTGATGGTCGTCCGGCAGAACGGCGACCGCACCCAGATCGGTGTCCTCGAGGACAACGTGCTCGTCGAGCACTACGTCAACAAGGAGCAGTCGACCTCGTACGTCGGCAACGTCTACCTGGGCAAGGTGCAGAACGTACTGCCGTCCATGGAGGCCGCGTTCGTCGACATCGGCAAGGGCCGCAACGCCGTCCTGTACGCCGGTGAGGTCAACTTCGAGGCGCTGGGCATGGCCAACGGCCCGCGTCGTATCGAGAGCGCGCTGAAGTCCGGCCAGTCCGTCCTCGTCCAGGTGACGAAGGACCCGATCGGCCACAAGGGCGCCCGCCTGACCAGCCAGGTCTCGCTGCCCGGCCGCTACCTGGTGTACGTGCCCGAAGGCTCGATGACCGGTATCAGCCGCAAGCTGCCCGACACCGAGCGCGCCCGTCTGAAGACCATCCTCAAGAAGATCGTCCCCGAGGACGCGGGCGTCATCGTCCGTACCGCCGCGGAGGGCGCCAGCGAGGACGAGCTGCGCCGCGATGTCGAGCGACTGCAGGCGCAGTGGGAGGAGATCCAGAAGAAGGCGAAGAGCGGCGGCAGCTCGAATGCGCCTTCCCTCCTGTACGGCGAGCCGGACATGACCGTCCGCGTCGTGCGCGACATCTTCAACGAGGACTTCTCGAAGGTCATCGTCAGCGGCGACGAGGCGTGGGAGACCATCCACGGCTACGTCTCGCACGTGGCGCCCGACCTGGCGGAGCGGCTGAACCGCTGGACCTCCGAGGTCGACGTCTTCGCGACCTACCGGATCGACGAGCAGCTGATGAAGGCGCTGGACCGCAAGGTCTGGCTGCCGTCCGGCGGCTCGCTGGTGATCGACAAGACCGAGGCGATGGTCGTCGTCGACGTCAACACCGGCAAGTTCACCGGCCAGGGCGGCAACCTCGAGGAGACCGTCACCAGGAACAACCTGGAGGCGGCCGAGGAGATCGTGCGCCAGCTGCGGCTGCGTGACCTGGGCGGCATCGTCGTCATCGACTTCATCGACATGGTGCTGGAGTCCAACCGGGACCTGGTGCTGCGGCGACTGCTCGAGTGCCTGGGCCGGGACCGTACGAAGCACCAGGTCGCCGAGGTCACCTCGCTCGGCCTGGTCCAGATGACCCGTAAGCGGGTCGGCCAGGGTCTGCTGGAGTCGTTCTCCGAGACCTGCGTCCACTGCAACGGCCGTGGCGTGATCGTGCACATGGAGCAGCCGGCCACCGTCGGTGGCGGGGGCGGCGGCAAGCGCGGCAAGAAGCGCGGCCGCGGTGGCGCCGAGCACGTCCACGAGCACGAGCGCGAGGTGGCGGTCGAGGCCCCCGTCGAGGAGGCGGAGACCGAGGCCGAGGTCGCGGCGGAGGCCGCGGCGCCGGCCGCGCTGCCCGAGCCGGCCTTTGCGCCGGACGAGGAGCTGTACAGCAGCGTCGCGGAGGCCGAGGCCGCTGTCGGCCGCCGTGGCCGCCGTCGGGCGACCCGCAAGGCGACCGCTCCGGCCGGTGCGCCGAAGCAGGCCGAGCCGGTGCAGGAGGTCGAGCCGGTGCAGGAGGCCGCCCCGGCCCCCGCCGCCGAGCCGGCCCCTGCCACCGAGCCCGGCCCGCCGGCCGAGGTCGCGGAGGAGGCGGCCCCCACGGGTCGTACCCGCCGCCGGGCCACTCGTAAGGCGACGGCCCCGGCCGGTTCGCCGAAGGGGACCGAAGCTCCCGTCGAGATCGTGGCCGAGGCGCCCGCGGTGGTCGAGACCGAGGCCCCCGTGGCCGAGGCCCCGGCCGCCGTGGAGGAGGCCCCGGTCGCCGCGCCGCCGCGTGCGCGCCGTCGGGTGACCCGCAAGGTCACCGCCCCCGCGGGCTCGCCGTCCGGCGCCGAGGAGGCCGCGGTCGTCGTGGTCGCCGCTTCGCCCCAGGCGGAGCCCGAGGCGGAGCCCGTGGTCGACGCCGAGGAGGCCGCTCCGGCCAAGAAGGCGGCCCGTAAGACCGCCAAGAAGGCCACGGCGAAGAAGGCCGCCACCAAGAAGACGGTGGCCAAGAAGACCGCGGCGAAGAAGACGACCGCCAAGAAGGCCACCAAGGCGGCCGCCAAGAAGACCGCCGCTGCGGAGCAGCAGACGCTGCCCTCCGTGACGGCGTCCGCCACCGTGTCCGTCGAGAGCTGAACAATCGATGACCGACGGCTGAACATTCGTGTCCCGTCCCTCACGACCGGGGGACGGGGCGCGGTGTTTGTAGCGCAATTGATGCCTGGCCCCGTTAACGGCCCAGAAATTGACTAGGAAATTCCTGATAATGTGACGGCGGTCGCTGCCGTGCCGGGGCCCCGCCCGGAGACTACGGTCGGTGACCGGCCCGGTTGAAGGGACAGACCGGTCCCAGCATTCCTCGGTAGGGCGTCGGCAATAGCGCCGGAGGGGTTCGCGCGGCCCACAGACGCCCCGCAAACCCCGGACCTCTGCCACAAAGAGCTCTTGCGGTGTTCAAGGAGGACGTCCATGCCGAGCAGCAACGAGCAGCCCATCCCCGCTGCCCGCCCGGTCATCGGTGAAGAAGAGATCGAAGCGGCCGTACGCGTACTGCGCAGCGGCCGGGTCGTACAGGGCCCCGAGGTGGCCGCGTTCGAGGAGGGCTTCTCGGAGCTCGTGGAGGGCCGCCACTGCGTGGCCGTCAACTCCGGTACCTCCGCGCTGCACCTCCTTCTGATGGCTTTGAACATCGGCCCGGGTGACGAGGTGATCGTCCCGTCGTTCTCCTTCGCCGCCTCGGCGAACGCGGTCCGCCTGGTCGGCGCCGACGTCGTCTTCGCCGACATCGAGGCGGACACGTACTGCCTCGACCCGGCCGCCGTCGAGGCCGCCATCACTCCGCGCACCGCCGCGATCATGCCGGTCCACCTGTACGGCCACCCCGCCGCGATGGACAAGATCATGGCGATCGCCGGCAAGCACAAGCTCGCGGTCGTCGAGGACGCCTGCCAGGCGCACGCGGCCGCGCTGAACGGCACCCCGGTCGGCGCCTTCGGCTCCGGCGGCACCTTCAGCTTCTACCCGACGAAGAACATGCACAGCCTCGAGGGCGGCATGATCTCCACGGCCGACGCCGAGGTCGCCCGCACCCTGCGCCTGCTGCGCAACCAGGGCATGGAGCAGCGGTACGCCAACGAGATCGTCGGCGCCAACATGCGCATGACGGACGTCGCCGCCGCCGTCGGCCGCGTCCAGCTCTCGAAGCTGGGCGGCTGGACCGAGCAGCGCATCGCCAACGCCGCGTACCTCACGGAGAACATCACCGCGGCGAACGTGGTGACGCCGGTGGTCGCCGAGGGCGCCCGGCACATCTACCACCAGTACACCGTCCGTATCCAGGGTGACCGCGACGCCGCCATGGCGAAGCTCACCGAGGCCGGCGTCGGCAACGCCGTCTACTACCCGACCCCCATCCACCGGCTGAAGCCGTACTGGGAGCCGGACCAGAAGGCCGGCCGGAACTGGGACCTGCCCGAGACCGAGCGGGCGGCCGCCGAGGTCGTCTCGCTCCCCGTCCACCCCTCGCTCACCGAGGGCGACCTTGAGCGCATCGTCACCGCTGTGAACGCGCTGGGAGAGAACCTGTGACTGCTGCTGGACTGCGGGCCGGGCTGATCGGCCTCGGCTCCATGGGGCGCCACCACGCCCGTGTACTGGCCGGGCTGGACGGCGTCGAGCTGGTCGGCGTCGTCGACCCGATGGGCGACAAGAACGGCTGGGCGCAGGGCGCCCCCGTGCTGTCCACCGTCGAAGAGCTGATCGCGCTCGGCGTCGACTACGCCGTGGTGGCCTGCCCGACCGCGCTGCACGAGGAAGTCGGCCTCAAGCTCGCCGAGGCCGGGATCGGCGCTCTCATCGAGAAGCCGGTCGCGGACACCGTCGAGGGCGCCCGCCGCCTCGTCGAGGCCTTCGAGTCGCGCGGCCTGGTGGCCGGTGTCGGCCACATCGAGCGCTGCAACCCGGCGCTGCGCAGCCTGCGCTCCCGGCTGGAGGCCGGCGAGCTCGGTGACGTCTTCCAGGTCGTCACCCGCCGCCAGGGCCCCTTCCCGCACCGCATCGCCGATGTCGGCGTGGTCAAGGACCTCGCCACCCACGACATCGACCTGACGGCCTGGGTCACCGGCCAGCAGTACACGTCGATCGCGGCGCACACGGTCTCCAAGTCGGGCCGCCCGCACGAGGACATGGTCTCCGCCGTCGGCAAGCTCTCCGACGGCACGATGGTCAGCCACCTCGTCAACTGGCTGAGCCCGCTCAAGGAGCGCTTCACCTCGGTCACCGGCGAGCGCGGCTGCTTCATCGCCGACACCCTCACCGCCGACCTGACGTTCTACTCGAACGCGGCCGTGACGACCGAGTGGGAGGCCCTCCAGGCCTTCCGCGGTGTCTCCGAGGGCGACATGATCCGCTACGCCATCCCGAAGCGCGAGCCGCTCCTCGTCGAGCACGAGCTCTTCCGGGACGCGGTCCTCGGCAAGTCCCAGGACATCTGCACGCTGCGTCAGGGTCTGCGTACCGTCGAGGTCGCCGCGGCCGTCATCGACTCCGCCAACAGCGGCCTCACCGTGCAGCTGACCCCGGAGGACGTGGCGAGTTGACCACCCCCGATGTCACCGTCGTCGTAGCCGTCTACAACACGATGCCGTACCTCACCGAGTGCCTGAACTCGCTGGTGGGACAGAGCATCGGCGTGGACCGGCTGGAGGTCGTGGCCGTCGACGACGGCTCGACCGACGACAGCGGCCGGGAACTCGACCGCTTCGCCGAGCGGTACCCCGGCACCGTGAAGGTGATCCACCAGGCCAACTCCGGCGGTCCGGCTGCGCCGAGCAACCGGGCCCTGGAGGTGGCCACCGGCCGTTACGTGTACTTCATCGGCTCCGACGACTACCTCGGCACCGACGCGCTGAAGCGCATGGTGGCCTGTGCCGACAAGCACGGCTCCGATGTCGTCGTCGGCAAGATGGTCGGCACGAACGGCCGCTACGTCCATCAGGCGCTCTACAAGAAGAGCGACCCGGACATCAGCCTGTACGACTCGGCGCTGCCGTTCACGCTGGCCAACACCAAGCTGTTCCGGCGCGAGCTGGTCGAGCAGCACAAGCTGCGCTTCCCCGAGGACCTGCCGGTCGGCAGCGACCAGCCGTTCACGATCGAGGCGTGCGTACGGGCGAAGAAGATCTCGGTCCTCGCGGACTACACGTACTACTACGCGGTGAAGCGCGGCGACGCGAGCAACATCACGTATCGCGCCAATCATCTGGCGCGGCTGCGCTGCACCGCCGAGATCATGAAGTTCACGGCCGGCCTCATCGAGGCGGGCCCGCAGCGTGACGCGGTGTTCAAGCGCCACTTCACCTGGGAGCTCGCCAAGCTGGTCCAGGACGACTTCCCGGCCCTCGACCGGGAGACGCAGATCCAGGTCTGCGCCGGGATCGCGGCACTCGCCGACGAGTACTTCACCGAGCCGCTGCGCGACTCGATGGACGTCAAGCGGCGGGTACGGATCGCGCTCGCCCAGCGCGGCGCCGTCACCGAGCTCGTCCGCGCCATCAGCGAAGAGGCCGCCGAAGGGGCGCCCCCGATGCTGCTGGAGGACGGTCGCGCGTTCCTGCGCTACCCCGGCTTCCGTGACCCGGTGCTGGGGCTGCCGGACCGGCTCTTCGAGGTCATCGGGGAGGCCGTGCCCAAGCAGCTCGCCGACGGCACGGGACTGGTCTCCGCCCAGTGGGAGCAGCTGGGCCAGGATCTGACGCTGGCCCTCGAGGTGCGCGTCCCGGTCGCCGGAGAGACGGACTCCGCCGTCATCCGGCTCGCCAACAAGGCCATGCCGAAGAGCGCCGACAAGCCGGGTGCCCGCCGGCTGCCCGTCGGCACCGAACTGCCCGCCCCGGCAGGGGAGCTGAGCCGCACCGCGACCGCCGACGGCAGGGGCACGGTGCTCACCGCCCGGATCCCCGTCAAGCCCGCGAGGGCCAAGCTCGGCGTCCGCGCCTATCTGGACGTGGCAGGCTCGACGTACGAGGTCCCGGTGAAGACCCTGGGCCGACCGCTTCCCCTGGCCCGGCGCTGGCGCGAGAAGGTCCCGTACCGTATCTCCGCCAACGCGAACGCCAAGGGGCGGCTGGTGATCACCACGGCTCCGCTCTGGGAGTCCCCGTCGTCCGGCGAGGGCAGCCGGCTGCGCCACTTGATGTCCCGTGTGAAGAGGAAACTGACCCGATGAATATCTGTGTAGTCGCGCTCGGCAAGATCGGGCTTCCGCTCGCCGTGCAGTTCGCCGCCAAGGGCCACAAGGTCATCGGCGCCGACGTCAACGAGAAGGTCGTCGAGCTGGTCAACGCCGGCACCGAGCCCTTCCCCGGTGAGCACGACCTGGACGTCAAGCTGAAGCAGGCCGTCGACGCCGGACTGCTGTCGGCCACCACCGACACCGCTGCGGCCGTCGCCCAGTCCGAGGCCGTCGTGGTCGTCGTCCCGCTGTTCGTGGACGCCGAGGGCACCCCGGACTTCGGCTGGATGGACTCCGCCACCAAGGCGATCGCCAAGGGCCTCAAGCCCGGCACCCTCGTCTCGTACGAGACCACCCTGCCGGTCGGCACCACCCGCACCCGCTGGGCGCCGATGCTCCAGGAGGGCTCGGGCCTGACCCCCGGCCAGGACTTCCACCTGGTCTTCTCGCCGGAGCGCGTCCTCACCGGCCGGGTCTTCGCCGACCTGCGCCGCTACCCGAAGCTCGTCGGCGGCATCGACGAGGCCTCGACCCAGCACGGTGTGGAGTTCTACGAGCAGGTCCTCGACTTCGACGAGCGCGCCGACCTGCCGCAGCCGAACGGCGTGTGGGACCTGGGCACCGCCGAGGCCTCCGAGCTCGCCAAGCTCGCCGAGACCACGTACCGCGACGTCAACATCGGCCTGGCGAACCAGTTCGCGCGCTTCGCCGACAAGAACGACATCGACGTCAAGAAGGTCATCGAGGCCTGCAACTCGCAGCCGTACAGCCACATCCACCAGCCCGGCATCGCGGTCGGCGGCCACTGCATCCCGATCTACCCGCGGATGTACCTGTGGAACGACCCGGAGGCGACCGTCGTGCGCTCGGCCCGTGAGGCCAACGCCGCCATGCCGGACTACGCCGTGGACCTGCTGGCCGCCGCCTACGGCGACCTGAAGGACGTGAACGTGCTGGTGCTGGGCGCCGCCTACCGCGGTGGCGTCAAGGAGACCGCGTTCTCCGGTGTCTTCCCGACCGTCGAGGCGCTGAAGGCGCGCGGCGCGGTGCCGTTCGTCTCGGACCCGATGTACACGGACGAGGAGCTCTCCGCGCACGGCCTCACCCCGCACCAGGGCCAGAAGGTCACCGCGGCGATCCTCCAGGCCGACCACGCCGAGTACCGCGAGCTGGCCGCCTCCGACCTGCCGGACGTCACCGTCCTGGTCGACGGCCGCCGCACGACGGACCCGGCCCGCTGGGAGGGCGTCCGCCGCGTCGTCATCGGCGGCTGAGGACAGCCTGTCCCGTACGTAACGATCTGAGGCCCTGCCCCGCGCACCTGTGGGGCAGGGCCCGCTCGCAGGAGGGTTCCCCATGACCTGGTTGATCACCGGCGGCGCCGGATTCATCGGCTCGCACGTGGTGAAGGCCATGACCGACGGCGGTGAGCGCGTCGTCGTCCTCGACGACCTCAGCACGGGACGCACCGAGCGGCTCCCCGCGGGTGTCCCGCTGGAGGTCGGCACCGTCCTCGACCGTGACACCGTGGACCGCGTCCTGCGCGAGCACGCCGTCACCGGGATCGTGCACATCGCGGGCAAGAAGCAGGTGGCCGAGTCCGTCGAGAAGCCTCTCTACTACTACCGGGAGAACGTGGAGGGCCTGCGGGTCCTCCTCGACGCGGCCGTCGCCGCAGGGGTGAGCCGGTTCCTGTTCTCCTCCTCCGCCGCCGTGTACGGCATGCCCGACGTCGACCTCGTCACCGAGGAGACGCCGTGCGCGCCCATCAACCCGTACGGCGAGACCAAGCTCGCCGGCGAATGGCTCGTCACGGCCGTCGGCGCGGTGCACCCGATGGCGACCGCCTCGCTGCGCTACTTCAACGTGGCGGGTGCGGCCACCCCCGAGCTCGGGGACGACGGCGTCTTCAACCTGGTGCCGATGGTCTTCGAGCGGCTCACCGCCGACGACGCGCCCCGGGTCTTCGGCGACGACTATCCGACGCCCGACGGCACCTGCATCCGCGACTACATCCATGTCGAGGACATCGCCTCCGCGCATGTCGCGGCGGCCCGGCGGCTTGCCGCCGACCCCGACGCCCGGCTCATCCTCAACATCGGCCGCGGCGAAGGAGTCTCGGTCGCGGAGATGGTCGGGATCATCCAGGACGTCACCGGTCACACCGACGTCAAGCCGCAGGTCACCGACCGCCGCCCCGGCGACCCGGCGCGGGTCGTGGCCTCCGCCGACCGCATCCGCGAGGAGCTGGGCTGGAGCGCGCGCCACGACGTGCGGGAGATGGTCGAGTCGGCGTGGGCGGGCTGGCAGCTGCGCCATCCGTAGATCATCCGGTCATCCGCACAGCCGGTACGAAGGAGGGCCCCCGGGACGCATCCCGGGGGCCCTTCCTCGTGCGCGTATCAGCGCTCTTCGAGGAACAGCTTCTCGAACTGCTTCCGCACGACGGGCCAGTCCCACACCGAGAGTGCGTGCTCGGCCGCGAGCTTGCCCGCGTCGCGCCACGCCTCCTCGGTGGCCGTGGTCTCCAGGATGCGCTTTGCCGCCTCCTCGGGGGAACCGACGACCCAGCCCTCCGGGTAGAGGGTGCGGGCGCTGTTCGGCTTGCCCGCGTAGAACGGCCAGTCGCGGGCGACCGGGACGGCGGCGCTCGCCGCACCCTCCATCAGGCCCACGTGGCAGCCCTCACGGACCGAGGAGCTGATGATGGTGCCGATCTCTTCGAGCTTCGACGGGACGTCGTCCGTCGGACCGAGCCGCACCACCGCGCCGGACTCCTCCAGCGGGGCCAGCTCCCTCTCGAACTCGCGACGGTACTCGCGGGTCGCGCGGCTGGTCTTCGAGTCCATGTCGCCGCCGACCAGGATCAGCCGGTAGCGCTCGTCGTGCCTGCGCACCCGCTCCAGGACGTCCACGGCCCACTTGGGGTCCTTGGCGACCTGGCTGATACCGATCAGACCCAGGTTGAAGCGGGCCTCGGCCGGCTTCGGGCGGGCGAAGCCCGACAGGTCCATCGCGTTGTCGAGGATGTGGAAGCGAGGCGCCTGCTCACCACGCAGCTGCGGGACGAGCGAGGCGGCCAGGTCCTTGACGTGCGGGGCGACGAAGACGAGATCGTCGATCCGCGAGAAGTCCGTCATGTGGGGCCAGCGCGTGAACGCCTCGTAGCTGTGCAGCCGGACCACGATCCGGGTGTCACCCGGGTCGATGGTGGTGAGCATCGCGGCGGGACCCACCGACCAGTCGAGGAAGACCGTGTCGGCCCAGTCGAGGTGCGGGCGGATCAGCCGCTCCACCTCTTCCTGGTAGTCGCTCGTGCCGCCCGACAGCCGGTCCTCCAGCATCCGCCGGCCCGCCCACGCGATCCGCTTCAGCGGCTTCGTCGCGGCCAGGTCCAGGTAGCGGAGCTCGACATCGGGGTGGTTCCCGAAGTGCTCCAGGATGTGGTGGAGGAAGTTGTCGTTGGCGCTGGTGGTCACCAGCAGGCGCAGCGGACGGTCCTTGGGGGCCGGGGCGGCAGGGGTCCTGCGGCCCTGCGGACGGCTCAGCGCCTGCATCGCCTTCGAGCGGTACAGCGGGGCGACGAAGCCCTCCGCGTCCTTCGCCAGCGGCGAGGACAGCTGGTCGATGTGCAGCACCCGGTGGAAGTCCAGGAACAGCGCACGGTCCAGCGCGCCGGCCGCCGCGTCGATCTTCCCCGCGGCGAACTGCTTGTCCGCGTGGGCGAGCTGGGCCGCGACCGCCCTGTCGAGATGACGCGGGCTGATGCCCTTCGTGATCTCCTTCATGACGCCCTCGTCGAGCAGCTGCGCCTTGAGCCCGAGGTCCGGGACCTTCGACGCGGCATCCGCGAGCGCTATGGCGGCGCCGCTGGTGCGGCCCGCCCACTGCATGCCCTCGGCGACGTAGCGGGACGTCACGGCGCGCACCTTGGTCGGCACACCGGGAGCGGTCACGGCGGAGCGCCACAGCCGGGCACCGACCGTGGAGCGCATCACGGGCCGCGCGGTCGCGGTCCGCAGCAGCGCGGCCGGCAGGCCGTCCACGGAGCGGCGCACATCGCGGGCGACGGCATCGAACGGAGGCAGGATCGAGCGGCGCGGGACGCTGCCGCCCTGCGCCCGCAGGCCCTCGACGGCCTTCAGCGCGGGCGCGAGACCGAACATGGCCTCGGCGCTGCGGTTGTACTGCGCCAGTCGCCACACGGTGTACACGGCGCCCGGGTCGAGGGCGACCAGGACATCCGCCTTACGTGCGCGGGCGCGCAGCCACGAGTCGCCCTTCGACTGCATCCACACCCGCATACCGAGCGGGGAGGTGCGGGCCTTGCGGCGCAGCGCCTGGCTGCGGTGCGCCACGCTGCGCGGCAGCTGGTGCAGCCCGGCCAGCTCCAGCGCGGCGATCTCCTCGGCGTTGGACTCCAGGTGGAACGTGCCCGCCAGGTGCACCCGCGCACCCTGGGCGTTGAACTTGCGCACCGAGTCGGCGAGCACACCGAACTGCGGCTTGGCAGCGGCGATGAACAGGACTTCGGTCACGGGGTGGGTCCTCCGGCGACGATCGACTTCTCGGCGAGGGGCGCCACGTCCTCGGTGCCCGGCGCCGCGGCGTCACCGGCCTCGAGCTCCTGGGCCCCGGGCGAGGTGCGCTCCGCCAGGAACCCCTCGACGAGGTTCTTCACGGCGACGGTCATCAGCGCCTCGCGGGTGAACTGGTCCGCGTGGGCCATGGCTTCGGCGTGCACCTCGTCGCTCGTCTCCACCGCCATGTGCGCGGCCTTGACGAACGACTCGGTCAGGCCCTCCTCGTCGATGCCGACGGCGCCCGTCCACAGCGGGTGGCCCTCCAGCACGTTCGACGCGTCGTGCTCGACGACGTGCGCCGAGACGATCGGGAGGCCGGTGGCCATGTACTCGTACACCTTGCCGGAGGTGACGTAACGGCCGCCGATCAGGATCAGCACCATGGCGTCCCAGCCGGCGTAGATCTGGGCGACCTCGGCCTTGGCGGCGGGACCGCCGAAGTGGACGCCGTCGGCCTCGGCCTGCTTGAGGATCTCCGTGTGTCGGTTCGCCTCACGGCCGGCGCCGTTGCCGATGTGGCCGCGCACCTCGAAGCGCGCGTTGGCCAGCAGCGGCTCCTTCTCGCGCGCCGCCCGCCAGGCGTTGAGCACGGTCTCCAGGTGCTGCGGGGTGAAGTTGACCGTGCCGAGGTAGCCGAAGACCAGACCGGACTCGGGGTCCGGGTTGTGGGCACGGCCCGGCGAGCTGTCCGCGTCGTAGCCGTTGCGCACGACGTGCACCCGGTCCGCGAAGTCCGGGTAGCGCTTGCGGTAGTGCTCGGCGATCGGGTCGTTCACGACCCAGAGCGAGACCGCCTGGTCGAGGATCTTCTGCTCCCAGCGGCCCTCTTCGGAGTCACGTCCGAAGGCCTCGATGCCTTCGATCACGTCGATGGACCAGCCGTCGCGGAAGTCGACCGCGTACGGAACCTGCTTCTCCTCCCACAGCTTCCATGCCGCGGCGAGGTTCACGTACGGCACACAGCTGGCGAGCAGCAGGTCGGCCGGGTGGTCCTGGTGGATCCGCAGGACGGCCTGCTCCAGGGCGGTGCGCCACTCGCCGAAGTTGGGCTCGGGGAACGGCTTCATCTGGCGGCGGCGGAGCTTGGCGACCCAGCCGTTGGGGTTGAGAGCACGCGCCTCGTCGTAGAGGCGGATGTCCGTCTCCAGGTCCTCACGTGCGAGCGGCAGCTCGACGATCTTGACCTTGGGGTCGACCTGCTCCAGCAGGGTCAGGTCGACGCCGGAGTCCCGTTCCCAGGACTCCTGGGCGACGGTGACGACGGTGACGTCCCAGCCCACGTTGATGAACTGGTTCGCGGTCTCGCGCATGCGGTACGCCGAGCTCTTGGCGGCCGGCGGGAATCCGATGGCGAGGTAGATCACATGAGGCCGCTTGCCTTCCGCGGGCAGCCCGGACCTGGGAGACGCTGACATAACCGGTGACGCTAGCACGGTGACATGTACGGATTCGGGCCACCTGTCGCCGCGTCGCCCCTTGCAGGGGCGGGCGGCACCGGGCCCGGTGATCCGTCACGCGTGCCGGCTGCCCCCCTTCCACTCTTCCATGATCCGGACAACGTTCTGAGCGGCCCGGCCGTCGCCGTACGGGGTGCCGGGGTCGGCGGTCGGCACGGCACGGGTGACCGTCGCGGCCCACTCCTCGGGGGAGAGGGTGTGCGGGTCGGGAACAAGGACGTTCCAGCCGGTGTCGACGGTTTCCACCCATTCGGTCTCGGGGCGGACCGTGGTGCAGATGCGCTCCAGCAGGAACGCCTCCTTCTGCAGACCGCCGGAGTCCGTGACCACGCCGGTGGAGGCCAGCACGGCGGCGACCAGACCCGCGTACGGCAGCGGGCGGCCGACGTGCACATTGCCCTGCGCCAGGTTGATGCCGTGCGCCTCGGCACGCGCGACCAGGCGGGGGTGGGCCAGCAGCGCCACCGGCACCGGCAGCTTGGCCATCGACTCGATGATGGCGGAGAGCCGCTCGGGGTCGTCCGTGTTGTCCGGGCGGTGCAGCGTCGCCAGCAGGAACGGCTGCGACGGGTCGATGCCCTCGGGCAGCGCCGGCGCGGCGTGCTCCCCGGCCCGCACGGCGTCCCGGATCCGCAGACAGATGTCGACCATGACGTCACCGGCGAGCTCGGCGCGGTCGGCGAGGCCCTCGCTCGCGAGGTGGCGCATGGCCTCCTCGGTCGGGGCCAGCAGCAGATCGGCGCAGTGGTCGGTGAGGACGCGGTTGTGCTCCTCCGGCATCCGCCGGTTGAAGGAGCGCAGGCCCGCCTCCAGGTGCGCCACCGGCAGGTGCATCTTCACGGCCGAGAGCGCACCGGCGATGGTGGAGTTCGTGTCGCCGTACACGAGCACCCAGTCCGGCTTCTCGCGCTCCAGGACCGGGTCCAGGGCGGAGAGCACGGAGCCCGTCTGCACACCGTGGCTGCCGGAGCCGACACCGAGGTGCACGTCGGGGTCGGGGATGCCGAGGCCGTCGAAGAAGACGTCGGAGAGGTCTGCGTCGTAGTGCTGCCCGGTGTGCACGATGAAGTGCTCGTGCTCGGTCTCCGCGAACGCCGCCGCGATGGGGGCGAGCTTCACCAATTGAGGACGGGCTCCGACGATGCTGATGACTTTCACTGAGCACTCTTCTTCTTGGTCAGGGCGATGGCAGGCGTGTCACGGTCTCACACCGCTCGCAATGGTAGGCAATCCGCGCACTGACCTGGCCCGGGTCATGAGGCCGCACCGGGTGGGCGGCCGTATGCAGGCAATGGTCAGGACGCCCGTGCCAGCCACACGGCGACCGCATAACGATTTCGTGAACCGTCTGCGTACTTCGGCCGAAAACGGGTCACCCGGGGCCCTCCGCGCAGGCGGACGGCCCCGGGTGCGAGGCAACCGGCGCTTCAGCGGCCGTCGGTGAGGACGTCCGACGCGGGCACCCAGTAGCCCGCCAGGCCCCCGGCCGCGATCCGGCACATCGCCCTGCCGTTGACCAGCGACCGGCGGTCGAAGGGCGCGGTGGACGGTTTGGCGAATGTCACAGTCCGCGTGCTGCCGGCCCTTCTGCCCGTGCCGAGGCGGAAGCAGGTCACCGCGCGGTTCGCGGGGAGGGTCAGCGTTCGCTCGGGCCGGTAGACGGTGGGCAGGTACTCGCCGAGCAGGAAGGCTTTCGGGTACGCCTCGCCGGCCCACCAGCCTTCGTAGGCGCCCGCGGCGATCCGGTACGCCACTCCGCGGCCCTTGATGCGCCGGCGCCGGTTCGCCGGCACCTGAGTGGACCGGGAGAAGGTCACGGTCCTGCGGGCGAGCTCGGCGTCGGCCTTCGAGGCGACGTAGTCGCCGTCCGCGTCGGTGTCGTACCGGTACAGGGTGTGCGCACCCGCGGCGAACGCGACGGGGGAGCTCGCGGGCAGGAACCCGGAGGGGAAGTCGTCGGTCAGCAGGTCGGTCATGTGGGCGAAGCGGGGGTTGCCCGTCTGCCAGTGCAGCTGCCGGTACAGATTGATGTGGTGCTGGTGGTACGACGGCGTCGGGATCCGGTGGGTGTGGCAGTAGTACGAGGCCCAGCGCCGGTTGCGCAGCGTCGGGAAGTAGTGGTCCATGGTCGTGCACGCGCCGTCGTACAGCCGGGCCGCCTGGGCGTTCCCCGTCGCCTGGACGTAGTCCCAGAGCCCGAGCATGGCGAAGATCATGCCGTTGTACGTGCAGTCCGACGTACCGGGAGCGGCGACGGGGTACTCCTGGATCCACAGATAGCCCGCGCTGTCGCGGTTCACCACCCATGGACTGCCGTCGTCGCCGCGCAGCAGGGAGGCGAACGCGCCGTCGGCGGCTGCCCGGTAGAGGCTGCGCTCCGCCGCGGTCACACCGTCGAGCCGGGACAGCTGGATGAAGAGGCTGATCGCCTCGCCCTGCGCCATCCCGGAGTACCACGGTGCCCGGTAGGAGATGCCGCTGTGGGAGCGGTGCGTGAAGTCGAACGGGTACGGGAAGTACCACGCGCCGCGTGCCTCCACCCGGGTGTCGATCAGGCGCTGCGCCTGGGCCTTCGCGCGCTTGAGGAAGAGCGCCTTGCGGGCGGGGTCCTTCTCGGTGCGGTACCCGGAGACGCAGCCGAGTCCGAACTGGATCTGGGTGACCGGCTGGTTGTACCCGGCCGCGGCCCTGCTCGGGCGGTACATGATCACGCCGGCGGGGTCCAGGTAGGTGTGCTCGGTGTCCGGGGTGATCCTGGCCCAGGTCGTGGGCCGGTCGCGCCAGGGGCGCAGGTGTTCCGGCAGGTCCGGCAGCGCCGTGTAGCCGGAGGTGTGGAACGTGAACGGCAGCGTTGTGGGCATGTCGTTCCGTACGGCCTCGGCGACAGGGGTGCTACGGGTGCGGGGGACGTGGACCGGCCGGTCGGGCGCGCTGATCACGCCGTCGGCGGGCTGGTCCGGAAGAGGTGGCAGTGGGGGCGCCACGGCACGCCTGCCCTGCAGGCCCGGCGCGGCGGGCGTGCCCGGGCCGGCGTCGGCGGCCAGCGCCGTGCTGCCGTCCGTGCCGACCAGGGCCGCGCCGATCGCTGTGCTGATCGCCGTGCCGAGCGCGGTGCTGCTCGCGAGGTGGATGAAGCGTCTGCGATCCAGCGCGGAGCGGCTTCCATCAGCCATGCCTGAGCCCCCCAAGGAAGACCAACGATGGCTGGGGATCCTAGGGCGGGCCAGGGGGCAATTCATGACAGACACGCGGCAACCGGGACGGCCGACTCGATCGGATGCCTGAGTCGGCCTCCCGGCCATCACGGGGTTGACGCGCTGCGGCGTGGCGCGGCGTGGCGCGTCGTCCTGCCGCGTCCTGTGGGGCCGACGCGGCTGACGACGTCGCCCACTGCGGCTGAGACCGGACGCCGCGGCCTGTTCCTCGAAGATCGCCCGGACAGGGCCTAGGCGGCGCGCTCCGTCAGCACGCCGTCCTTCTCCTCGTACACGGAGCCGGTCTGCGGGCACTCCCACACGCCCGGCTCGCCCTCGCGCTCGGTCAGGCGGACGCCGGACCGGCCGACCCAGCCGATCTGCCGGGCGGGAACGCCGACGACGAGGGCGAAGTCCGGGACGTCCTTGGTGACGACCGCGCCCGCGGCGACCATCGCCCAGCGGCCGATACGGACCGGCGCGACGCACACCGAGCGCGCGCCGATCGAGGCGCCGTCGGCGATCTTCACACCGACGGCCTCCCAGTCGCCGCCGCGCTTCTGCTTGCCCTCGGGGTCCACGGAGCGCGGGTTGTGGTCGTTGGTGAGGACCACGGCAGGACCGATGAACACACCGTCACCGAGTTCGGCCGGCTCGTAGACCAGCGCGTAGTTCTGCAGCTTGCAGTTGTCGCCCATCTGCACGCCCGTACCGACATACGCACCACGGCCGATCACGCAGCCCTCACCGAGGCGGGCGCCTTCGCGGATCTGCGCGAGCTCCCACACACTGCTGCCGGCGCCGATCTCGGCGGTCTCGTCGACCTGGGCGGTGGGCTGGACCCTGTAGTTCACTTCTCTGCCTTCCGGTGTCTGGCTTCGCTCGTGAGCATACGGGGCCGGTCTCAACGATGGCGGCGCTCCCGCCGGGCCTGCACGAGCTGGCCTGCGAAGACCAGGGTCAGCAGGGACACCAGCACCGAGCGGAGCACCCCGATGTCCGGGGACCACCAGGAGTGGATCGCGGCCGAGCCGAAGAACAGGACGCCCAGGGTCCGCAGCAGCCACCAGCGCTTCCGTCGCGGGGGCGGGCACTCGCCCGGGGAGGGCGCGAGGAGGCGGTCCGGGTCCTCCGCCATCGTGTCCCGCATGCCTGCGAGGAGACCGCGCCGCTCCAGCACCCGGGCGCCCGGCACGTCCTCGAGGACATCGGGCCGCTCGCCGAAGCCGTCCGGGAGCGGCGGGAGGCCGAGGGCGGCGACGAGCTCCGCCTGGCGGCGGGCGGGGGCGTCCGAGGAGCGCAGCAGGCTGGTGAGCGGGCGCGGGTCGGGGAGGCCGTAGACCCGGGCGAGTGCGCTCGCGGTGGCGGCCGCGGTGGTGTGGTCGCCGACCGGGGCCGCCGGGTCCCAGGCGTGCGCGGCGATTTCCTTGCCCTTGTGGAGCAGGGTGAACCCGGCACGGTCGCCGATCCGGCGCAGCACCAGCGTGGGCCACTTCTCGCCGGTGGTGAAGGTGTCCGCGGCCCCGGTCAGCCGGTCCCCGCCGCCGATCAGCGCGGCCCGCCTGCCCGGTGACTCGTCGGGGGCGAGCGCCACAAAGCTCGCGGAGTCGCCCGCCGGGGCGATGCGCAGCGGCACCCCGCACATGAGGGCTGCCTCAGCGACCTTCGACGGCAGGGCGGCGGCTATCGCCAGCAGATGCACACCGGGTCCGGCGGGTCCTTCAGTTCCGGCGGTTCCGGAGGGGCTCCAGGCCGCCGAGCCCGTCATGGACTTCGGCGGCCTGGAGAAGAACGGCGTACGGCTCGCGATCTGCATCCGTACTCCCGTGCGGAAGTCCAGGAATTCCTGGCGCGGTTCTCCGAAGTAGAGCCAGGGATACGAGCGGGCCTGCACCCCGATCGCCCGGAAGACGTCCAGCGCCTCCTCGAACCGCTTGGTCAGGATCAGCATCAGGGCCAGCTCGTTGCGGAATCCGGCTGCCTCCGGGTCGCCCGGCGCATAGAAGGACGACAGCTCCCGCGCACGGTCCACCGCGGCCGTGATCCGGGAGCGGTCCACCGGCCCGTCGTCGCCGGCGCCGGCCACGACGTCGTACTCGATGGCGGCGGCCAGCGGCAGGGCGTGCAGCTTCGAGCCGGGCAGAGCCTCCGCGGCGGCCCGCTCGGCGAAGGCGAACATCTCCTCGTGCGAGCCGTGCCACTTCGCGCACAGGTACTGGAGCGCGGCGGCGTGGCAGCCGTAGTGGTGCGGGGCGCGAGCCGTGGCCTCGGCCCAGTACGCGTCGAAGAGATCGCGTGGCGCCTGGATGCCCATGGCGTGGGTGAGGGCGATCCGCCAGGGCACCGGGTCGTCGGGGTTGAGCTCGGCGGCCGCGCCGATCACCGGTACGGCGTCCTCGAGAAGGGCGAAGAACGCCCGGAACTGATCGCGCGACACCTGTTCGGCGCGGGCCGCGGACCGTATCGCCCAGGCCCGGTCGATACAGAGGTTGGCCTTGACCAGCATCGCGTCCGGGTCCTCCGGCGCCACGGCGAGCCAGGCGTCCAGCCAGCCCGGATTGTGCAGCGCGGACTCGGCGAGCTCGCCGACGTAGTGGCTGCGCCGTTCCCACTCGGCTCCGAGCCGGGTCGTGGCGAGCAGCTCCCGCGCGGGCCCGTGGTCACCGGCGACGGCCGCGGCGACGGCGGCGCGCAGCGCTGCGGGACGGTCGTCGAGGAGAACCGCCTCGTCCGGCGGAAGGTCAGCGCCGATGGCGGAGCCGTGCCGGAGCAGACGCGGCATGGTGATGAAGGAGCGCAGGGGCACGAGCGCACATTCAACAACCAGGGGCATGCTTCCACCAGGGATCTGCTTGGTTCGGCCCCGGCCTGGTTTGACCCCCTGCGGCCCGCCCCGTAACCTTGACCGTCGGCGTGTTTCCATGCGCGCCAGCTTCTGAGCACCTCCCTCCGGCTCGGCCGGAGAGGCCGTTCATCCCGTGTGGAGAGTCGCAGGCCCGTGGCCTGTGCGGACGGCTGGCATCAGAGGTTCCCGTTCCGAGCGAGAGAGAGATCCGCGTGTACGCCATCGTGCGCAGCGGTGGTCGCCAGCACAAGGTTGCTGTCGGCGACATCGTTGAGGTTGACAAGATTTCCACTGCCAAGGTTGGCGACACGGTCGAGCTCTCGACCCTGCTCGTTGTCGACGGCGACGCCGTGACCAGCGACCCGTGGGTGCTGGCCGGGATCAAGGTCCAGGCCGAGATCGTGGACCACCACAAGGGCGCCAAGATCGACATCCTGCGCTACAAGAACAAGACCGGCTACCGCCGTCGTCAGGGCCACCGCCAGCAGTACACGGCGATCAAGGTCACGGCGATCCCCACGGCTGCGAAGTAAGGGACTGAGGAGAGATGGCACACAAGAAGGGCGCATCGTCCACCCGGAACGGTCGCGACTCCAACGCTCAGCGGCTCGGCGTGAAGCGCTTCGGCGGTCAGGTCGTCAACGCGGGTGAGATCCTGGTCCGTCAGCGTGGCACGCACTTCCACCCGGGCGCCGGCGTCGGCCGTGGCGGCGACGACACGCTGTTCGCGCTGCAGGCCGGTGCGGTGGAGTTCGGTACCCACCGTGGCCGCAAGGTCGTGAACATCGTTCCGGTCGCCTGATCCAGGCCCCGTAGAACAGTTCTTCGCGAGGGCGGACCTCACTTCTCGTACGGACGTACGGGAAGCGGGTCCGCCTTTCGCGTGTTACTGAAGAGACATTTCCGTACGTAATTTTCTGGAGGCACATCCATGACCACCTTCGTGGACCGCGTCGAGCTGCATGTCGCCGCGGGTAACGGAGGCCACGGCTGCGCCTCCGTGCATCGGGAGAAGTTCAAGCCGCTCGGCGGGCCCGACGGCGGGAACGGCGGTCGTGGCGGTGACGTCATCCTCACCGTCGACCAGTCGGTCACGACCCTGCTCGAGTACCACCACTCGCCGCACCGCAAGGCCACCAACGGCAAGCCCGGCGAGGGCGGCAACCGCTCCGGCAAGGACGGCCAGGACCTCGTGCTGCCCGTCCCGGACGGCACGGTCGTCCTCGACAAGCAGGGCAATGTGCTGGCCGACCTGGTCGGGCAGGGCACGACGTACGTAGCCGCCGACGGCGGCCGCGGCGGCCTCGGCAACGCGGCACTGGCGTCGGCCCGCCGCAAGGCGCCGGGCTTCGCGCTGCTCGGCGAGCCCGGTCGCGCCGGCGACATCGTCCTGGAGCTGAAGACCGTCGCGGACGTGGCGCTGGTCGGCTACCCGAGCGCGGGCAAGTCCTCGCTGATCTCGGTGCTGTCCGCGGCCAAGCCGAAGATCGCGGACTACCCCTTCACGACGCTCGTACCGAACCTGGGCGTGGTCACGGCCGGCTCGACCGTCTACACGATCGCGGACGTGCCGGGCCTGATCCCGGGCGCCAGCCAGGGCCGCGGCCTCGGCCTGGAGTTCCTGCGCCATGTCGAGCGCTGCTCGGTGCTGGTGCACGTGCTGGACACGGCGACGCTGGAGTCCGACCGGGACCCCGCCTCCGACCTCGATGTCATCGAGGAGGAGCTGAAGCAGTACGGCGGTCTCGACGACCGTCCCCGGATCGTCGTCCTCAACAAGATCGACATCCCGGACGGCCAGGACCTCGCGGACATGATCCGCCCGGACCTGGAGGAGCGCGGCTACCACGTCTTCGAGGTGTCGGCGGTCGCGCGTACCGGCCTGAAGGAGCTGTCCTTCGCACTGGCCGACATCGTGGCGAAGGCGCGCGCGGCCAAGCCGAAGGAGGAGGCGACCCGGATCGTCATCCGCCCGAAGGCGGTCGACGACGCGGGCTTCACGGTCACGCAGGAGGAGGACGGCCTCTTCCGCGTGCGCGGCGAGAAGCCGGAGCGCTGGGTGCGCCAGACCGACTTCAACAACGACGAGGCCGTCGGCTACCTGGCGGACCGCCTCAACCGCCTCGGTGTCGAGGAACAGTTGATGAAGGCGGGCGCCCGCGCGGGCGACGGCGTGGCGATCGGCCCCGAGGACAACGCGGTCGTCTTCGACTGGGAGCCCACGATGATGGCCGGCGCGGAGATGCTCGGCCGCCGCGGCGAGGACCACCGCCTCGAGGCCCCGCGCCCCGCGGCCCAGCGCCGCAAGGACCGCGAGGCGGAACGCGACGAGGCGCAGCGCGAGTTCGACGACTTCGACCCGTTCTAGGCCTCAGGCCCTGACAGGCCCTCGAACGCCAAAGGGGCTCCACCGGAGCCCCTTTGGCGTTCGAGGAGCGGTCTGGGGCAGCGCCCCACTTCGCCCGCCCCAATTCGCCCGCCCCGGGAAGGGCGGCCCGTGAGCGGACAAATCCGATCCGTTCAGATCCGTGAGGTGGAACAACCTGCCGTCCCCGATCACCGTCTTGTACGCGGGGGCAGGGCACTTTGCCCCGGCTGGCACTGAACGGAGCGTTGATGAAGGTCTCCTTCCTCATCCACACCATCTACGGCATCGGCGGCACCATCCGCACCACGCTCAATCTCGCGGAGGAGCTCGCCGGACGGCATGAGGTGGAGATCGTCTCCGTCTTCCGGCACCGGGACGAGCCGCTCTTCGCGATCGACCCCCGCATCAAGGTCGTACCGCTCGTCGACACCCGGCCGTCCTCTCCGGGGAACGAGCAGAAGCATCCGCTCGCGCTGCGACCCGCCGAGCGCTTCCCGGCCCATGAGGCGCGTTTCACGGAGTACAGCAAGCTCACCGACGAGCGGGTGCGGGAGCACTACGCCGGCTCCGACGCCGACGTGATCATCGGGACCAGGCCGGGGCTCGTCGCGTACGTCGCCCAGTTCGCCCCGGAACGCTCCGTGCTCATCGGCCAGGAGCACATGACGCACAACCACCACAAGCCCGAGCTGCGCGCCGAACTGCGCGAACACCTCGCCGCGCTCGACGCGTTCGTCACCGTCTCGGAGGGCGACGCGGCGGTGTGGAGGGAGCGGATGCCGCTGCCGGACACCCAGGTGCTGGCCATCCCGAACAGCGTGCCCGAGCCCGTGGTCGCCCCCTCCGACCTCAGCGGGACGACCGTCGTCGCGGCCGGGCGGCTCGCCTCGGAGAAGCAGTACGACGTACTGATCGAGGCGTTCGGCAAGGTCGTCGCCGTACGCCCGGAGTGGACCCTGCGCATCTGCGGCTGGGGCAAGCAGAAGGACCGTCTCCGCCGACGCATCGACGAACTCGGCCTCTACAACAGCGTCCATCTCATGGGCCCCCGATCGCCGATCGAACCGGAGTGGGCGAAGGGCGCGATAGCCGTGTCCACCTCGCGCCACGAGTCCTTCGGCATGACGCTCGTCGAGGCCATGCGGTGCGGACTGCCGGTCGTCAGCACCGACTGCGACTACGGTCCCCGCGAGATCATCGCGGACGGGGTGGACGGACTGCTCGTCCCCGTCGGCGACACCGACGCCATCGCCGCCGCGCTGCTGCGGCTCATCGACGACGAGCCGCTGCGTCACCGGATGGGAGCCGCCGCCCGGTCCCATGCCCGCCGCTTCGACCCGGGCCCGGTCGCGAAGCAGTACGAGGAGCTGTTCGCGGAGCTCGGCGCGGGCTCCCGTGCCCAGGCCGCCACCTCGGCGGGCGGCCCCGCCGTGCGCGCCGGGTCACCCCCGGACGACTCGGACTCGCTCTCGGACGTGGATTCGCTCTCCGACGTGGACTCGGACACGCTCCCGGATTCGGACTCGGCCCCGGACACCCTCCGCGTGGACTGCGTCGCCGAAGACAGCGGTGCGCTCACCGTCACCCTTCTCGGAGAGCGGACAGAGGACGCCGTCCTCGTGTGCGTGCATCCCAACGCCGCCGTCCCTGACCGCGTCTTCCCCTTCGACGCAGGCGGCCGCGCCACCGTCCCCGCGGGCGAGGACTTCGCCGAGGGCATCTGGACCTGCCACGCCGAGCGGCAGCACGACCCCGACCAGCCGCAGCCCGCCGCCGAGCGGACCTCGCCCGCCGCTGACCGGACCCCGCTCGCCACCCGCGCTGTCGACCAGCGCGGAGCGATGCGGGCCGCCGCCCGCGTCAGGCCCGGCACAGCCGTACGCACCCTCGTCCCCTATGTACGGCAGGGCACGCTCTGCCTGCGCTCCTGGGTACGCCCGGTCCACGCCGAGTCGGGCGACGTCAACATCGGCGACCGGCAGATCACCATTTCCGGGCGTTTGCTGGGCGAAGCGCAGCCGACCGGTGATCCGGTCCTTCTCCTGCGCCGCCGTGGTAAGGACGCCGGCGAGCTGGAGTTCCCCGGTGTCCGCGAGGGTACCGACGGCTTCCGCTGCACCCTCCCGACCGCCGCCCCCGCCGCGGGCCAGGCCTCCGCCCACGACGTCTGGGACCTCTGGCTGCGCTACGCGCCGGGCGCCGCACCCGTCAGGATCGGCCGTGTACTCGACGACGTGGTCGAGAAGGGCACGGTCTATCCGTATCCCTCCGTGGATCTACTGAAGAAGCGCCCGCTCGCGCATGTGCGCGCTGTGGTGGACCGGTTGCGCTCCCGGCCACGTGACGAGGTAACGGTGAAGATCTTCTTCAGCGCCGGAAACGAACTTGTACTCAACGTCGTCGACAAAGCTATGAAGTAACTGTGAGCCACAGGTCGTCTCTGTGGTATCAGTCACCCCTTCGTCCCGTTCCGCCCTCTCAAATTCCCCTGGCCAGCGGGTGAACACCCGGTTTCGGCAGGGTGTGGAGCGCCCGTTGCCTGCCTTGCGGGACCGTCACGGAGAGTGCGACCATCACACCGACCCCCAGTCATCGCAAGGTAGAGGTTCGTCTGTGTCCGTGCCGCAGGAAGCCAAGCCCCGCACCACAGCAGTCGTGCTCGCCGGTGGTACCGGTCAGCGCGTGGGGCTCGCGATCCCCAAGCAGCTGCTGAAGATCGCCGGCAAGGCCGTCATCGAGCACACGCTGACGATCTTCGAGCAGGCGGAAGCCATCGATGACGTGATTGTGCTGATGGCGCCGGGATTCGTGCCCGATGTCGAGAAGATCATCGCGAAGGCCGGCCTCACCAAGGTCACCAAGGTGATCGAGGGCGGCGCGACCCGCAACGAGACCACCGAGCGTGCGATCCGGGCCATCGGTGAGGACCTCGCGGAGGGTGAGGACGCCAATGTCCTCTTCCATGACGCGGTGCGTCCGCTTCTGTCACAGCGGGTGATCGCGGACTGTGTCGACGCTCTCGAGCGTTACCAGGCCGTGGACGTCGCCATCCCCTCCGCGGACACGATCATCGTGACCCGCACCCATGGCGAGGACGGCGAGTTCATCACCGACGTCCCGGACCGTTCCCGGCTCCGCCGCGGCCAGACCCCGCAGGCCTTCAAGCTCTCCACGATCCGCAGGGCGTACGAGATCGCCGCCGGGGACCCCAACTTCCAGGCCACGGACGACTGCAGCGTCGTGCTCAAGTACCTGCCGGACGTGCCGATCTACGTCGTCGCGGGCGACGAGTACAACATGAAGGTCACTCAGCCGGTCGACGTCTTCATCGCCGACAAGCTCTTCCAGCTGGCCTCCACCGCCGCCCCGCGCCAGGCCGACGAGGCCGCCTACCGCGAGCTGCTGGCAGGCAGGACCCTGGTCGTCTTCGGGGGCTCGTACGGCATCGGCGCTGACATCGCCGCGCTCGCCGAGCAGTACGGCGCGAAGGTCTACGCCCTGGGCCGCTCCACCACCGGCACCCACGTCGAGAACCCGGAGCACGTGGACGACGCGCTCTCCAAGGCGTACGCCGAGACCGGCCGTATCGACTACGTCATCAACACCGCGGGCGTCCTGCGCATCGGCAAGCTCGCCGAGACCGACAACGTGACCATTCAGGAAGCGCTGAACGTCAATTACCTGGCACCTGTCCAGATTGCCCGCGCCTCGTACAAGTATCTGGCGGAGACCAAGGGGCAGCTGCTTCTCTACACCTCTTCCAGCTACACTCGCGGCCGCGCCGAATACAGCCTTTACTCGTCCACCAAGGCGGCCATGGTGAATCTCACCCAGGCCCTCTCCGACGAATGGGCGGCCGACGGAATCCGTGTGAATTGCGTCAACCCGGAGCGTACGGCCACGCCGATGCGCACCAAGGCGTTCGGCCAGGAGCCGGCCGGTTCGCTGCTGTCCTCCGAGGCCGTGGCCCGGACCTCGCTGGACGTGCTGCTTTCCGAGCTGACCGGCCATGTCATCGATGTACGGCAGCAGGACCCGACCCGCGAGGCCAGCGAGGCCAGCGGATTCGAGCAGGCGCTGGCGTCCGTGCTTGACCGTCAAGAGGATGTGTAATAATTCCCCGTCACTGAGACAGTTCGGGCCTCTGTTGGTCGCCATATACGCGACACAGGGGCCCGAGTTCGTGAAAGCCCGTCTTCACAATTTCCTTAAACGTGAATCAACCGGCACCTTTGGAGCAGGTTCTACGTGATTTCGACCGCCATTCGCCTGGCACGTGTGGGCAGCCGGTCAGAGCTGGCCGCGGCAGTCCTGATGGGACTGGGGTATCCGTGCGTCATGATCGCCGCGCTGATCCCCAGCATCTGGATGTTCGCTGCGGCGGCCGCCGTGACCTATGCCGCGGACTGGTATCTGCACCAGCGCGGCAGCTATCTGGTCAACCGCCTGAACAAGGTCCGGGCCGGTCTGCCGATCCGCTTCCTGCTCCGCCAGCTGCTGCTGATCCTGCTGCTCGCCCGCGAGAACCTCGCGGACCAGCCGCTGTTCTACGCGACGGTCGCCTGCTTCCTGCTCTTCTACGGCCTTCAGGCGCCGCACGGCGCGCTGACCACCCTGATCAGGCTGCGCCGGACCATGCCGGTCGTCACCCGTAACGTCGACCTCAACGCCGTACGCATCCCCGACGCCCCGCCGCGCGCCCTGCTGCGCCGTTCCGGCGAGAAGATGCTGCACCTCGACATCCCCGCCATGGCGGGCGTCGTGATCGCGGCCGCCACCGGCCGCAACATCGTCGGCTACGTCGGCACCGCCGTCACCATCGTCCTCGCCCTGCTCTACACCGCCGCGCTCGTGCCGTATCTGCGCCGCAAGCGCCGTGTGCCGTCCGCGCCCGCCGTGCTCAAGGCCGTGCAGAAGTGGCTGAGCGAGTACCAGCCCACCGTCGCCCTGTACTTCTCCGGCTCCGACGAGTCGGCGTACCAGGTCAACATGTGGCTGGATACGATGGAGCAGATCGACGGCAGGCCGATCATCATCATGCGCGAGCGAAGTCTCGTCGCGAAGCTCAACGAGACCTCCGTGCCCGTGCTCTGCGTCCCGGGCGGCCAGCACCTGATGGCGATGAAGCTCGACACGGTCCGGGTGACGCTGTACCCGGCCAACGTCGGCAAGAACATCCACATGCTGCGCGTACCGACCATGAAGCACGTCTTCATCGGCCACGGCGACAGCGACAAGCTCGCCAGCGTCAACCCCTTCTCCAAGGTGTACGACGAGGTGTGGACGGCGGGACGGGCCGGCCGCGACCGGTACGCGCTCGCCGACGTCGGTGTCCTCGACGACGACATCGTCGAGGTGGGCCGCCCCCAGCTGGCCCCCATCAAGACCTGGACGGGGATCCCGAAGAACCCCATCCCGACCATCCTGTACGCCCCCACCTGGGAGGGCTGGGACAACAACCCCGGCAACACCTCCCTGCTGCTCGCCGGCGAGAACATCGTCCGGCGGCTCCTGGAGGCAGAGCAGCCGGTCCGTGTGATCTACAAGCCGCACCCCTTCACCGGCATCCGCAACAAGAAGGCCCTGGCCGTCCACGAGCGGATCATGGCGATGGTGCGCAAGGCCGCCGCCGAGCGTGCCACCGACCCCCGCTGGGCCGAGCAGGCCGTCGCGGCGCAGTCCGGGCAGTCGGCCGCGCGCGCCGAGCTGACCCGTATCGAAGCCCGGCTGGCCGAGCTCTCCAAGCCCGGCCGCGCGGGCGGCGACGAGTCCGAGGAGTCGCGGGTCTCCCTCGCCGACCCCCAGCGGCTCGCCGAGATCCAGCGGCTGCGGGCCGAGTGGAACGACGCGTACTGGCGCTCCTTCGGCTGGTGGGAGCACAAGGTCGTCACCGGCTCCGAGCCCAAGCTGTACGACTGCTTCAACGAGTCCGACGGCATGATCTCCGACATCTCCAGTGTCGTCTCCGACTTCATCGCGAGCGGCAAGCCGTACGCCGTCACCGACTCGGCGGAGCTCGGCACCGACGAATTCAAGCGGCAGAACACGGCGGTACGGGCCGCGGTCATCCTTTCCAACAGCGCCGAGGAGATCGACCAGCTGCTGGCCGCCGTGGCCGACCCGGCTGCCGACACCCTTGCCGACGGGCGGGACGAGCTGAAGAAGTATCTGATCGGACCCGACGAGCCCACGTCGATCGAGCAGTTCGACGCGGCGGTACGGGCGCTGGTGGCCAAGGCCGAGGCGCGCAACGCCCGTGTGGAGCAGCGGATCGGGGCTCAGACGATCGGTGAGCTCGACCGCGAGTCGGACGCCGGCGGCGCGGGTGGCGCGGGCGGCGACACGGAGGGCAACGGCGCCGAAGGCAATGGCGCCGAAGGCAATGGCGTGGAGGCGACGGCCACCGCGGTCCGCTGACCCACGTCAACCGAACGGCCCGTAAGCCTCCCCGACAGGGCGGACTTACGGGCCGTTGCGCGTGCCGTCACACCGCTGACATGCGCGTTTTGTGCACCATGTGCCAATGTCCGACAGCTGTGCAGAGCCTCCCGGCTCAGAGTGTCCCGGCACTGATCCTTCCGGCACCGAGTCTTCCGGCACACGGACTCCCGACGTCAGTGTGATCATCGGCGCCTATGAGGCTATGCCTTATCTGATCAAGTGCCTCGCATCGGTCGAGGCCCAGACGCTGGGCCCGGACCGGCTGGAGATCGTGGCTGTCGACGACGGCTCCGCCGACGGCACGGGGGAGTACCTGGAGGAGTTCGCGGCTCGCACGAAGGTGGCCACGAGGGTGGTGCACCAGCCCAACTCCGGTGGCCCCAGCGGCCCCCGCAACACCGGCCTGGCCATGGCCCGCGGCCGCTACGTCTTCTTCCTCGACGCCGACGACCACCTGGGCGAGGAAGCACTGGAACGGATGGTCGCGATGGGCGACCGGGCCGGCACGGACGTCGTGCTCGGCAAGGTCGTCGGCGTCAACCGCAACGCCGCCAAGTCGATGTGGGCGCGGACCGTCGAGCGCGCCGACATCTACACCTCCAACGTCAAGTTCACGCTCAGCGCGCAGAAACTCTTCCGGCGCGAGCTGCTCGTCCGGCACGGCATGAGGTTCGACGAGTCCCTGCGCACCGGCGAGGACGCGCTGTTCACGATGGAGGCGTATCTGCGCGGTGCCGGAGTCTCCGTCGTCGCCGACTACACGTGCTACTACCTGGTCGGCCGCGAGGACGGCAAACACCTGACGAAGACGGGCGGATACGAGCCGCGTTTCGACTCGGCCCGCGCGCTGATGAAGCTGATCGCCGCGCACGTACGCCCGGGCGCGAGGCGCGATCAGCTGATGGTGCGGCCCTTCACGGTCACGCTGCTGCCGCAGTTCGGGCCGGTGGTGCTACGGCAGTCGGAGGAGATCCTTCGGCACAAGATGGAGCTGGCCGCCCCGCTCATGGCCGCGTACTGGACACCCGGGGTGGCCCGCCGGCTCCGCGCCGAGGCACGGCTGCGGCTCACCTGCGTCGCGCTGGACCGCCCCGATCTGCTGCGGGACGTCCTGGCGTTCAGCCGCGCGGGCACCGTGCCGCAGGTGGTGCGCCGACGCGGCCGGGCCTATCTCGCCTATCCGCACTTCCACGAGCCGGACGCGGGCATCCCCGTCTCCGCGTACGAGGTGACCGTGCCGGAGCGCATCGGCGGTGAGCGCATCGAACCGCAGGCACGGCTCGCACGGAGAGCCTGGCGAGCGGCACGACGGGTGCGCCGGGGAGCCGGGCACGCCCTGGCCAGGATGCGCCGGGCGGTGCTCCCCAAGCGCTTGTCCAGCGGATGAAATGGATGAGCGACGACGGCGGCCCCTGGCATAGATTCGCCACGTGACAGTGGCAAGGCAGTACGTAACGGAAGCACGCAGGATCGTCGTCAAGGTCGGTTCGTCCTCGCTCACCACGGCCTCGGGCGGCCTCGACGCCGACCGCGTGGACGCCCTCGTCGACGTACTGGCCAAGGTCCGCAGCGGCGGCGAGAAAGAGATAGTGCTGGTCTCCAGCGGTGCCATCGCCGCCGGGCTCGCACCGCTCGGACTGGCCCGCCGCCCCAAGGATCTGGCCCGTCAGCAGGCCGCCGCCAGCGTCGGCCAGGGCCTGCTCGTCGCCCGCTACACCGCCTCCTTCGCCCGCTACGGCGTCCGCGTCGGCCAAGTGCTCCTCACCTCCGACGACACCAGCCGCCGTGCCCACTACCGCAACGCCTACCGCACCCTCGACCAGCTGCTCGCCATGGGCGCCGTCCCGGTCGTCAACGAGAACGACACCGTCGCCACGGACGAGATCCGCTTCGGCGACAACGACCGGCTCGCCGCCCTCGTCGCCCATCTCGTACGGGCCGACCTGCTGGTCCTGCTCTCCGATGTGGACGGCCTGTACGACGGGGACCCCAGCAAGCCCGGCACCTCCCGGATCGAGGAGGTCCGCGGGCCGGAGGATCTGACGGGCGTGGAGATCGGCTCGGCCGGGAAGGCCGGCGTCGGCACCGGCGGCATGGTCACGAAGGTCGAGGCGGCCCGTATCGCCGCGGCCGCCGGCGTACCGGTCGTGCTCACCTCCGCGAGCCGCGTCGCCGACGCGCTCGCCGGACGCGACACCGGCACCTACTTCCGCCGCACGGGCCGGCGCTCCGCCGACCGGCTGCTGTGGCTCGCCCATGCCTCCACTCCGCAGGGGTCGCTCACCCTCGACGAGGGAGCCGTACGGGCTGTCGTCGAGGGCAAGAAGTCGCTGCTCCCCGCCGGAATCGCCTCGGTCGACGGCGAGTTCAGCGCCGGCGACCCGGTGGAGCTTCGCGACTCCACCGGCCGGGCCGTCGCCCGGGGCCTGGTGAACTTCGACTCGAAGGAGATCCCGCAGCTGCTCGGCCGCTCCACCCGGGACCTCGCCAAGGAACTCGGCCCCGCATACGAGCGGGAGGTCGTACACAGAGACGATCTCGTCGTCCTGCACCCCTGACGCCACCCCTGAAACGGCTGAAAGTCCGGCCTTCTGGCAAGGACCTTTACCAAAACCGCCCCACGTCCCGTCCCGGGCTGGTCAACTTTGTCAGGGGGCTTTGTCACGGGGACAAGGCGGGGTTCGGCACCACAACGCATCAACAGGAGGCCTCCGGTGAGACGAGCGCGCCCAGGGGCGGCGCCCCGTGGGACACGGGGCACCACCCAGGCCCGCAGGGCCGCGGGGGAGCAGCGTGCCCTGACGAGTGTGGAAGCAGGGGCCGACTTCGACGATTCCGACAACGTTGACGGTTCCGGCGGTTCCGGCGGTTTCGACAGCGTCGACGGCGTCGACGAGGACAAGGGCGTCGGCACGGGCCGGGGCCAGGAGCCCGGACGGGACGCGGACCCGCAGGCCAGCGATCGTGTGGTGTCCAAGCTGTGGCACGTCACGCTCTGCGTCTCTGGCGTGGAAGCCCCGCTGAAGGAGGTCAGGCGCGGACTCGAACAGCTCGCCCACGACCACCCCTTCCTGCTGACCAGCCGGTACGCCAACGATCACGCCGAGATCCGCTACTGGGAAGAAGCCCGGGACCTGCACGATGCCGCGGCCGTGGCACTGCGTCTATGGGGCGAGCACCGCTCCAGTGCCAAGCTGCCGCCGTGGGAGATCGTCGGCCTGGAGGTCATCGACCGCGAGACGTACCACCAGCGCATCGCCGAGGGCTACGGCCCGCCACCCGCCGCCCCCGTCGGCGTTCACCCGTTCTGACGAAGCATCGCGGACCGGCGGGCAGCCCTGGGCTGTCCGGATGACGGCCCGGGCAGCCCGGGGCGGTCGGGCGCCTGGACGCCCGGGCGCCTGGACCCTGGATGCCCGGGCGGTCGGGCAGGGCCGGGAGAGCCGGAGGGCTGGATGCCCGGGGTGGTCGAGCGGGCCGGAGGGCCGGGGAGCGCCGGGGGAGGAATCAGGGAGTTGCGCGTGAGGACCGGGAGCGGTGGTGAGGGCCGGGAGCGGTGGTGAGGACAGGGGAGGCCGTGAAGGCACCGGGCCCCGGTCTCGCTCCGAGGTCCGATCCGTCTCGTACTACGGAATACGTGCGGGATGCCCGCAGACCGCGCATTACCCTGCGGGCATGACCTCGCTCTCGCCGTACGACAACATGACCCCGGTCGCACAGGCCGCCTACCGGGCCCGCGCGGCCGCCGCCGGGATCGCGCCGCTCCCGCGCGCGGTCAAGGACGACGCCCTGCTGGCGATCGCCGACGCCCTCGAGGTCCGTACGAGCGAGATCGTCGAGGCCAACGCCGAGGACATCGCCCGCGCCCGCGAGGCCGGCACCAGCGAGGCGATCATCGACCGGCTCACCCTGACCCCCGAGCGGGTCCGGGCCATCGCCGCCGACGTCCGGGACGTCGCCGCCCTGCCCGACCCGGTCGGCGAGGTCGTCCGCGGCTCGACCCTCCCCAACGGGATCGACCTGCGTCAGGTCCGCGTCCCCCTCGGCGTCGTCGGGATCATCTACGAGGCCCGGCCGAACGTCACGGTGGACGCCGCCGCGCTCTGTCTGAAGTCCGGCAACGCCGTCCTGCTCCGTGGCTCCTCCTCCGCCTACTCCTCCAACACCGCCCTGGTGAGGGTCCTGCGCGACGCCGTCGGAGGGGCCGGCCTGCCCGCCGACGCCATCCAGCTCGTGCCCGGCGAGAGCCGTGACTCCGTACGCGAGCTGATGCGCGCCCGCGGCCTCGTCGACGTCCTCATCCCGCGCGGCGGTGCCTCCCTGATCCGCACCGTCGTCGAGGAGTCCACGGTCCCGGTCATCGAGACCGGCACGGGCAACTGCCATGTGTACGTCGACGCCCAGGCCGACCTCGACATGGCCGTCTCCATCCTCATCAACTCCAAGGCCCAGCGCCCCAGCGTCTGCAACGCCGCCGAGACCCTCCTCGTGCACCGGGACATCGCCGACGCCTTCCTCCCGCGCGCCCTGGACGCCCTCGCCGAGGCCGGTGTCACCGTCCACGCCGACGAGCGCACCCAGGCCTACGCCGAAGGCTCCAAGGCCAAGGTCGTGCCCGCCACGGCGGAGGACTGGGAGACCGAATATCTCTCGTACGACATCGCCGCCGCCGTCGTCGACTCACTGGACAGCGCCGTCGAGCACATCCGCCTCTGGTCCTCCGGGCACACCGAGGCCATCGTCACCACCTCCCAGGCCGCGGCCCGCCGCTTCACCCAGCTGGTCGACTCGACGACGGTCGCCGTGAACGCGTCCACCCGTTTCACCGACGGCGGCCAGTTCGGTTTCGGCGCGGAGATCGGCATCTCCACGCAGAAGCTGCACGCCCGCGGTCCCATGGGCCTTCCCGAGCTGACCTCGACGAAGTACATCGTGACGGGCGACGGTCACACCCGGTGACGAAGGAGTGCGGGCAGTTGACCGCACTCCCTGCCCAAAACCCGCACCCAGGTCTACCCTGAAGGCGTGCCGGACGACGTGGGGGGCAGGCCGTTCCCGGACGGCTGGGAGCCCGACGACGACCGCGGAGGCGCGGACGAGGACTTCGCCTCCGTGGTGTTCGACGAGGACTTCGTACGGGCCGCCGAGATCCACGAACCGACGGCCGTCGAGCGGCTGCTCGCTGCGGCCCAGGCCCGCGCCGAGGCCGAAGCCGCCCGCGCCCGGGCCGGCGCCGGCCCCGCCGACGACGAGCTCTACGACGACGGCTATGGCCCCGCGGACGAGTACGGCCGCGAGCGTCGATACGACGACTACGACCCCGTCGGCCGCGCGGGCCGGGACCTGGGCCCGTACGGACCGCACGGCGGCTCCCTGCGCCCCTACCGCGGCGCCGCCCGCTGGCACCGCCCCGTCGCGTGGGTCCTCGCCCTGGTGATGGGCATTGGCATGGTCGCCCTCGCCTTCACCGCCGTCTACCGGGGAGCCGCGGCCAACCGCCAGGACCGTGTCCCGCCACCCGCCACGACGGGCGTCGACACCCCCACCAAGGGCTCCGTCCCGGAACGGGTCACCCGCCCCTCGGCCTCCGCCGAGTACTCCGCACCTCCCGCCTCCGCAGCGCCGCGCACCCCCTGACGGAGCGCGTGAGAGCTTGTCAGAACTTGTCGTGCGGCAGCGCGTTTACGTGTGCTCCTCCCGACCTACTCTGAAGGTATGGCAGGGCGTGGAGACCCACCTGAGGGGACACCCGAGGGGCTCCCCGGCGGAGGTGAGGACGAGTACCGGTCCGTCGTCTTCGACGAATCGTTCGTCCGCGCTGCCCGCCTTCAGGAGTTCTCCGCGCAAGAACGGATGGGCGACCACGCCAGGGCCGTCAGAAGCCGTCCCGGATGGATCCTGTGGACCGGGTCGAAGCAGATCTTGGTGCTGCTCCTGCTGATCGCCCTGGCCTTCGGCACCGCCATCTACATGGGCGTCCGCCATCCGTATCAGACGCCGGCCGCCCAGCCCGCCCAGCCGCTGCGGAGCACCGTGATACCCCTGGCGCCCAAGGACCCCGTGCCCGGCGGGGAGCCGGCCGAGCTGTACGCCCACAGTCCGGCCGCCCAGTTCCGCAACGGCGGCGCCGGCATCCCCTTCCCGGGCGCCCGCCGCACCAAGAACTTCTCGGAAAGCCAGGTCACGACCGCGCTGACCATCGCCAAGGACTACCTCGTGGAGTCTTCGCTCGACCCCGACGTGCTCACCGGGGACGCGGTGCGGCCCGTACGGGTGCTGCTCGATCCGGAGCAGCTGGACCAGTTCGACCGGTCCCTGGCCGCCCCCGCGGACGACGGCAGGCACGCGCTGACCGGCTGGCTGGTCCGCTTCGACCCGGCGAAGACGGCCCTGGCCGACCCCGAGGTGCGCGTCCGGGGCACGCTCCGTGTCACCGACGCAGGCCCCAACGCCCTCGAAGTGACCTCGGACCACACTTTCGTCTACGCCCTGCGCCCCGCCGCGGCGGGCTCGGGCTCGGATCCGACCGCCGAAGAGGGCGGGCAGCACGCCGACGACGCCTCCCTGTTCACGGTCCGCCGCGAGCTGCACTTCCGCTTCGACCGCGACGACCTGCGCACACACCGCGCCGAGCTGCTCTTCAGCTATGTGCAGGCCGGTCCCATGGCCTGCTCGGCCGACGCCTCAGGCGCCCTGCAGCCGCTTCTGGCGGGTCAGCGGGGCACCAGTGAGGGCCCAGCCGGCACCGACCCGTACGAGACGGGCCGGGCCGCCGCCGCGCTCTGCGGCGTGCTCGCCCCAAGCGCTCAGCCCTCGTCCTGACCGCCGGTCCCGGTCCCGGTCCCGGTGCCACCATCCGCCGGACGGCTGCCGTTACCGCCGCTGCGGCCCGCGCCGCTCGCGCTGCCCGTGAACTTGTCGCGCAGCCGGCCGCCCAGGTCGCCCGCACCTCCGGCTATGTCCCCGACCAGCTTCATCAGCGGATCCTTGCTGGTCCGTACCGTGTCCGCGTAGTGGGAGGCCGACTCACGGAACGAGTCCGTGACCGAGGTGTCCTTGTCCTCCGTACGGCGCGGGTAGTGACCGTCCATGATCCGCTGGAAGTCACGGCTCTCGGCCCACTTCTTCAGCTCGGCGGCGCGCACCGTGGTGAAGGGGTGCGTGCGCGGCAGCAGATTGAGGATCTTCAGCACGGAGTCGCGCAGGTCGCCTCCGGCCTCGTACTCCTCGGCCTGCTCCAGGAACGCGTCCACATTCATCTCGTGCAGGTGATTGCCACCGGCGATCTTCATCAGGCCGCGCATCGACGCCTGCAGATCCTGACCCACCAGCAGTCCGGCCCGGTCCGCCGAGAGCTCCGACTTGCGGAACCACTCCCGCAGCGCCGTCACGATCGCCATGATCGCGACATTGCCGAGCGGGATCCAGGCGACCTTCAGCGCGAGATTGGTGAGGAAGAGCAGGATCGTGCGGTAGACGGAGTGGCCGGAGAGGGCATGCCCCACCTCATGGCCGACGACCGCCCGCATCTCCTCCTCGTCGAGCAGCTCCACCAGGCCGGTGGTGACCACGATGATCGGCTCGTCCATGCCGATGCACATGGCATTCGGCTTCGGGTCCTGCGTGACGTACATCGGCGGGACCTTGTCCAGGTCCAGGATGTAACAGGCGTCGCGCAGCATGACGTTGAGGTGCGTGAACTGGGCGTCGCTCACCCGCACGGAGTCGGAGAGGAAGAGCAGCCTGAGGCTGCGCTCGGGCAGCAGCCCGCTGAGGGCCTTGAAGACGGTGTCGAAACCGGTCAGCTTGCGCAGCGCGACCAGCGCCGAGCGGTCCGCGGGGTGCTCGTACGCCCGGGAGGAGATGGCCGTGAAGCGCTTGCGCTGCCTGCTCGGCACATTCTCGTGGCTGCTGTCGGTCATTGGGTGCCCCCTGATTCTTTACGAGTCCTGCTGTTCTTTGCGAGTCCTGACTCGTCCCCCTGGCAGACCCCAGCGTAGGTGCTGGAGCCACGGTGTGGCGGGGCCTGTGGATAACCGAGGAGTAGACCCGATATGCCGGACACCGCCGCACTGCTCGCCGCCGCATCCGAGCAGCAGGGGCCGGGCGACACGCGCCGGATCGTGTTGCTCGTCTCGATGGCCGGAGCTGCCTGCTCGCCTGGTTCCTGCTGCGCGGACACCGCGGAGACGGGGGCGACGAAACCGACAACGACTGAGTCGGCGTGAGCGTGCCCGGACCGCACGCATACGATGTGCCCGAAGCTCCGCTCCGACCCCCGATCGATAGGTCCTGCAGAAGATGAGTCTCGCCAGCACCGCCGCCAACCTGGTCACTCTTGCCGAGGGCGCCGAGCACGGTGGCAGCCACGAATCCCTGAGCCCGTACCTCACCGGTGGCGGCGCCCTCTTCGCCCTGCTCCTGCTGCTGTGGATCACCACCCGCTTCAACCGCGACCGCTGAGACGGGGCCGAATCGCCGTGCCAGTAGGCTCTGCACGCATGGGACAGCAGGAAGTGCCTACCGGCCGCGGCAAGCGCCGACTCGGCGTCATGGGCGGGACGTTCGACCCGATCCACCATGGACACCTGGTGGCCGCCAGCGAGGTGGCCGCCCTGTTCCACCTCGACGAGGTGGTGTTCGTTCCGACCGGGCAGCCGTGGCAGAAGACCCACAAGGCGGTGTCGCCGGCGGAGGACCGCTACCTGATGACGGTCATCGCCACGGCTTCCAACCCGCAGTTCTCGGTCAGCCGTATCGAAATCGACCGCAGCGGCCCGACGTACACGATCGACACCCTGCGTGACCTGCGGGCGCTCAACACCGACTCGGACCTCTTCTTCATCACCGGGGCCGACGCGCTCTCCCAGATTCTCACCTGGCGGGATGCCGAAGAGCTGTTCTCGCTCGCCCACTTCATCGGCGTGACCCGGCCCGGCCACGACCTGACCGACGACGGACTGCCCAAGGGCGGGGTCTCCCTCGTGGAGGTGCCCGCGCTGGCGATCTCGTCCACCGACTGCCGGGCGAGGGTCGCGCAGGGCGACCCGGTCTGGTATCTGGTGCCGGACGGTGTGGTGCGCTACATCGACAAGCGCCAGTTGTACCGCGGCAAGTGAGCCACGGAGAGGGGCACCGGTGAACGACCAGCAGAACCCGTACGACCCGTACTACCCACAGCAGCCGCAGATCATCGGCTACGACGAGTACGGGCAGCCGGTTTACCAACAGCCCCAGCACTCCCAGCAACCTCAGGGTTACGACCCGTACGCGCAGCAGCGGCAGCAGAACCCGCAACAGAACCAGCGGCAGAACCAGCGGCAGTCGCCGCAGCAGCAGGGATACGGCTATGACCCGTACGCCCGGCCGCAGCAGCCCCAGCAGCCCCAGGGGTACGACCCGTACGGCCAGCAGCCGCAGACCCAGGGCGGGTACGGCTACGACGGCTACGGCTACGACACGGGCCAGCAGGCCGCCGTCGCCGACACGACCCAGCAGTGGAGCGTCCCGCCCCAGCAGCCCCGGCATCAGCCACAGGCCGGGGCGGCCCGACCAACACCGGCCCAGCCCGCGCCGGGGCAGGCCGGTGTACCCGGGCAGCGCCGCCCCGCGCCCGAGGGCGCCGACCGGGGCCCCGGCGGTGACCGTGAGTACCGCACCGAGCAGTTCTCGTTCATCGAGGAGCCGGACGAGGACTCCGAGGACGTCATCGACTGGCTGAAGTTCACCGAGAGCCGCTCCGAACGGCGCGAGGAGGCCAAGCGCCGCGGCCGCATCCGCGTCGTCGCTCTCGTCGTCGTCCTCGCCCTCGCCCTCGCCGGAGGGGTCGGCTACCTCTGGTACACGGGCAAGCTGCCCGGCACCTCGGGCTCCGGCGGCCCGCAGAACACCGCCACCGGCCCGCAGAAGCGCGACGTGATCGTGCTGCATCTGCACAACACCAAGCAGAAGGGCACCTCCACCGCCCTGCTGGTCGACAACTCCACCGCCAAGCAGGGCACGACCGTCCTGCTCCCGAACTCGCTTTCCGTCGCCGACGACGAGGGCGCCGCCACCACCCTCGGCAAGTCCGTCGACGAGGACGGCACCACGGGCACCCGCGAGGCGATCGGCACCCTGCTGGGTACCCGGATCACCGGCACCTGGCGGCTGGACACCCCCTACCTGGAGAACCTTGTCGAGCTGGTCGGCGGCATCGACCTCACCACCGACACCGCGGTGCCCGGCGCCAAGAAGGGCGAGGCGCCGATGGTGAAGAAGGGCGAGAACCAGACGCTCAACGGCCGCATGGCCGTGGCCTACGCGACCTACCGCGGACCCGGTGAGGCCGAGGCCAAGCAGCTGCAGCGCTTCGGCCAGGTCATGTACGGGGTGCTGCGGAAGATCTCCAGCGATCCGAAGGGCGCGACGGTGACCGTGGAAACTCTGGCCCAGATCCTGGACCCCTCGCTGCCCGAGAAGGATCTCGGAGCCTCACTCGCGAAGCTCGCCGAGCACGCGAAGGGCGGCGACTACAAGACCGCCCTGCTGCCCGTCCAGCCGGACGGCACGCTCAGCCAGGAGGCGAGCGACAGCGTGGTCAAGGACATCCTGGGCGGCAAGATCAGCGCACCGGAACAGGGCGCGGCGGTGCGGGTCGGTGTGCGGAACGCCAGCGGCAACGGCGACGCCACCGAGGCCGCCAGGATCGTCCTGGTCAACGGCGGCTATGCGTTCGTCGACGCGGGCAAGGCGGAATCCGAGTCGTCGTCGCAGGTCATCTACGGTGACGCGGCCCAGAAGGCAAAGGCGGCCGAGGTCGCCAAGACCCTCGGCCTGCCGGAGAGCGCAGTCGAGAAGGGCAAGGCGGCGACGAACGCGGACGTCCTGGTCGTCCTCGGCCAGGACTACAAGGTCAAGTGACCCGGCAGCCCGGTCCGGCCCCGGCCGGACCGGGCGGGGCGGCGTCGTCCGGACCGGCGCCGGAGGCGGCGTCGTACGGGCCGCAATTAATCGCTGCGTGGGCTGTCGGCGGTCCGTGAGACCCTTGAGGGGTCTTGACCGCCGACGAAAGCCTGCTTGTGACCGCCACGGACCGCTCCATCGAGCTCGTCAACGCCGCCGCCCAGGCGGCCGCCGACCGGCTCGCGCACGACATCATCGCGTACGACGTCAGCGACGTACTGTCGATCACCGACGCCTTCCTGCTCGCCTCCGCACCCAGCGACCGCCAGGTCAAGTCGATCGTCGACGAGATCGAGGAAAGGCTGCTCAAGGAGCTCGGCGCCAAGCCGGTGCGCCGTGAGGGCGACCGTGACGCGCGCTGGATCCTGCTCGACTACGTCGACATCGTCGTGCATGTGCAGCACAGCGAGGAGCGTGTCTTCTACGCCCTCGAGCGGCTGTGGAAGGACTGCCCGGAGCTGCCGCTGCCCGAGGACGCCCTGAAGACCCGCGGCAAGGCCGAGGAGCACGCCAGGCTCGTCGGTGACGGCAGCGGTACGGACGGTGAGCTGCGCTGAGCGGCAGCGACACCGGCAAGGGCAGAGGCCGCCGTATCGTCCTGTGGCGGCACGGCCAGACCGCCTGGAACGTGGAGCGTCGGTTCCAGGGCTCCACGGACATCGAGCTCACCGAGACGGGCGTCGGCCAGGCGCGCCGCTCCGCGCGGCTGCTCGCCTCGCTGAAGCCGGACGCGATCATCGCGTCCGACCTGAAGCGGGCGGCGGCCACCGCCGGCCAGCTCGCCGCGATCACGGGGCACCAGATCACCCGTGACGCCGCGCTGCGCGAGACCTACGCGGGCGCCTGGCAGGGGCTGACCCACGAGGAGATCGTCGAGCGCTACGGCGAGCAGTACGCCGCGTGGAAGCGCGGCGAGCCCGTCCGCCGCGGTGGCGGCGAACTGGAGACCGAGGTCGCCGATCGGGCCGCCCCCGTCGTCCTGCGCCATGCCGACAAGCTGCCCGACGGCGGCACGCTCGTCGTGGTCAGCCACGGCGGCACCATCCGCACCACCATCGGTCGGCTGCTCGGCCTGGAGGCGCACCATTGGGAGAGCTTGGGCGGCCTGTCCAACTGCTGCTGGTCCGTGCTCGGTGAGGGCGCCAGGGGCTGGCGGCTGCTGGAGCACAACGCGGGCACGCTCCCCGAGCCTGTCCTCGGCGACGACGACTGAGACCGGGCGGCAGCTGGGACCCTTCGGTGCCCGGGACGGTTCAGTGACTGGACTGCCGACCGGGTTCCGGCTGATCCGTTCGGCGTAGGGGACCGGTCGTCGGCTGAGGCCGGTCGTCGGCCGTGGACCGGCCGATGACCGCCCAGGACCGGACCGATGGCTCAGCACCCTCCGGATTTCACTTTCCGGCTGGTCACAGGCTAAGGTTCTTCTTGTTCGCAGCGCGGAGCGCGAAGAACACAAGGGGCTATAGCTCAGTTGGTAGAGCGCTTGCATGGCATGCAAGAGGTCAGGAGTTCAATTCTCCTTAGCTCCACAAGCACCATCGTCCGGATCCCGTCCCCATCAGGGGGCGGGATTTCGCTTTGCAGCGCTCGCTACGCGCGCGCGGAGCGTTGCCTCGCCGGGTCACGCTATGAGCCTCGGTCCGGCGGGGACACAGCTCCTCCCCAGGCCTCAGTCCGGCGGGCACGGAGCTTCCACATGCGGTGGTCGCTCTCCTCGTCGTTCGGCGTATAGGCGACGATCCGGCACTCCGGCATCCCGTCGATGGAGAGTGAGACCGAAGTCATCCGGACCTCGCCCACCGCCTCGTGCCGGAAGGTCTTCACCCTGGGCCCGGGCGGGACGACATCGCCGCTCTCCCACAGTTCCGCGAAAGCCGGGCTGGCATCCGACAGCCGGCGTACGAACGCCTCCCACGAGGGCTCGCCGACATGCCGCCCGTACGCGCCGCGCAGCGTCGCCACCATGACCGGCAGCTCGCTCTCGCGGAAGACCAGCGGGCAGCTGGGCTCCGGCACGGTGAAGAGCGTCCACAGGACGTTCGGTATCCCCCTGCTGCCCGCTCGGCCCGAAGGCGGCCGAATGTCGTAGAACAGGTCCCGGTAGGCGGGATTGGTGGCGAGGATGTCGTAGCGCGAGTTGTAGACCACGGCCGGGTGAGGATCCAGGGCGTCGATGATGCCCTGGATCTCCGCGCTGACACTGGCCACATCCGACTCGCGGTCCGGCGCGTACGGCACCTCCGCCAGGTGGTACAGATGCTCCCGCTCGGGCTGGTCGAGCCGGAGCGTGCGAGCCACGGCATCCAGGACCTGTGCCGCGGCATTGATCGGGCGGCCCTGCTCCAGCCACGTGTACCAGGTCACACCCACTCCGGAGAGCTGCGCGACTTCCTCGCGGCGCAGCCCCGGGGTGCGTCTGCGCAGCCCTGGCGGCATGCCGACATCCTCGGGGGTCACCCGGGCCCGGCGGCCGCGGAGAAACGCTGCCAGCTCTGGACGGCGGCGCTGTGCCGGTGCTGTCATCGTCGCCACACCCCCATGGTCGAAGACCTGTGCCGCCGCTGCCAGGTGCTGCCAGTACCAGTATCGGCGGGCTCTCGTTACCCGTATCAGTTCGCCTGGAGGCTCGGTCCATGACCACGACCTCAACGGCGGCTCCAACTCCCGTAACCAGTAAAGACCCTGGCACTGACAACCGGCCCGGCCTGCTGCTCGCCGTCGTGCTGGCGGCGCAGTTCATGGCCCTGCTCGACGTCTTCATCGTCAATGTGGCCGCTCCGACGATCCGTACTGAACTGAACGCCTCCGGAGCAGGGTTGCAGCTGGTCATCGCCGGGTACACCATCTCGTACGCCGTCCTGTTGATCACCGGCGCGCGGCTCGGTGATCTGCTCGGCCACCGGCGCATGTACCTGGGCGGGCTGGCGGTCTTCACGGTCGCCTCGCTCGCCTGCGGACTTGCCGCGGGCGCCGGACAACTGGTCGTCTTCCGGCTGGTCCAGGGCGCGGGAGCGGCCCTGATGATCCCGCAGGTTCTCAGCCTCATCCAGCGGAACTTCACGGGCGAGCGGCGGGTGCGGGCCCTCGGCGCCTACTCCGCCGTCCTGGCCACCGGTGCAGCCGCCGGGCAGGTCGCCGGCGGTGTACTGGTCAGCGCGGACCTGTTCGGTGCGAGCTGGCGCCCGGTCTTCCTGGTGAACGTCCCGATCGGCATCGTCCTCCTGGCGCTGGGTACGAGGGCGCTGCCGCGCGACCGCCACGACGATCCGGAGCGCACCCGCGGTCTCGACCTCCCGGGCCTCGTCCTGCTGGCCGCTGCGGTCTCGCTCTTCACCGTTCCGCTGGTCCTCGGTCAGGAGCAGGACTGGCCGCTGTGGTCCTGGCTTTCCCTGGGTGCATCCGTGGCCCTTTTCGCGGCGTTCTGCGCGTACGAGTCGCGGCTCGCGCGGCGCGGAGGTGCCCCGCTGATCGCCCCGCGTGTGCTGCGTCTCCCCGGTATGGACCGTGCGGTGCTGCGGATTCTCCTGGTGATGGGCGTCAATGCCGGTTTCCTGTTCACCCTCACCCTGCACATCCAGGGTGGTCTCGGTCACAGCGCGCTCCGCGCGGGCCTGACCTTCGCGCCGACGGCTGTCGTTTTCGGCGTGATCGGGCTGACCTGGCGGCGCTGGCCCACAGCACTCCGTGGAGCGCTGATTCCGGGCGGATTCGTGCTGACCGCCGTCTCCACCGTGGCGGTGGGCTGGGTGCTCAGGGACGGTGGCAGCGGCGGCGCCGGCTTGTACGCCGCCTTCGCCGGTGTCGGCACGGGCCTGTCCCTTGCCTTCAGCCCCGCCCTGACCGGCGCGCTCGCGACCGTACGGCAGGAGGACGCCGCGGACGCCAGTGGTTTGCTGGCGACTGTCACCCAGCTCGGGCAGCTGCTCGGAGTGGCGACTTTTGGCACACTCTTCCTGAACCGGCTGACCGGGCCAGGGGCGCAGGCGTCCGCCGACGCGCTGTGGGTATGTGTGCTCGCGCTGGGAGCCGCCGCGATCTTGGGAGCGATGGCAGGTCTCGTTCGCCGACGCCCATGACCCTCTTGCGGTGCCATGGCAGAATCGGGACGGGCGGAGGGAGATGACGGCTCGGACGGGAGGGAGAGGCGATGCCCGGAGGCAGCATCGAGGAGGATGATGACCTGCTCGTCGCTGCGGAGGGCCGTGCTCGCCTCAGCTGTCCCTCATGCGGTTCGTCCCATGTTGCCCAAGTGCTCGGCGACAACGGAGGTATCTCGTACGTGTGCACGGCCTGCGGCCACAGCTGGAGCTGAGTGATGGGTGCACACAGGAGGAAATGCGACTGGTGCGGCAGCGGTACGCCGATCGTCCGTGACATGGATCCGATCAACCCCGAGTACCAGTACTGGTGCGAGGAGTGCGCCCGGGCGCTGATCATAAAGGGCGACCCCATCGAGACATACCGTGAACTCGAAGGGGAGCCGATCTACGGACGGCTGCTCGACGAGCACTGCACGCTCAAGCGCTTCTATTCGTTCGCGACGGCCTGACGCTCCAGCCCGCCCGACCGGCACGGCGACGACGGTCATCAGTCCAGAGCACCGCGTTCCCGGCGGTCGCCCGGCGTCCGCAGTTCCGGTACCCCGAAAGCCGTGAGCGGTGTGAACAGCAGGGCTGCGAACGGTGGGTAGGCCGCCGGCAGATTCCGCTTGGGTCGCCCGCATCGCACAGAGGTCAGCGCCCTCCCGTACGGCCTGGCCCTACGCCCGGTAGACCATCAGGTCGATCAGTGACATGCCGGCGGCCCAGTGCGCCATCCAGAACGCCGCGAGGGACAGCGAGCGGCGGCTGCGCCGAGGGCGTAACCGTTGTTGGGCACGGAGGCGAGCGCCATCACGATCACGGTCACGAACAGGGACGTTACCGGCCTTGTCGGTGCAGACCGGAAACGATTTGGTGAACCACCGGGGGGACCGTGTAATGTTCTCTGTGTCGCCGCGGGGGAAACCCACAGCGAAGCGACAGACAGCAAGGGGCTATAGCTCAGTTGGTAGAGCGCTTGCATGGCATGCAAGAGGTCAGGAGTTCAATTCTCCTTAGCTCCACAGCAGCTCGTCAGAGCACAAGAAGAGGGCCATCCGATCCGGATGGCCCTCTTCCGTGTCTCCCGTCAACCCCGGCCGCTGCCAAGGGCCTTGCGGTCGCCGCCGGGCGGCAGCGCCGGGCGGCGCTCGGCAGGCGCCTGCTCGATACGGAGCGCGAGCGCCGGGCAACGGCGTACGGCGCGCTGGGCGCGCCCCCGCATATGCATCGGCACCGAGGCTTCCGCCACCGACGGATACCCGTCGGCGCCCATGCGGATCAGCTCCGGAACGATTTCCGCGCAGATCCCGTGGCCCCGGCAGAGCGTCCAGTCCACGGCGAGCTTCTCTCCGCTCGGGATGGACTCCTCCGCCTCCTGGTAACCGGCACCGGGCAGCGGCAGCACACCGAGCGTCTCGCGGCCGCAGCCGCCATGCAGGACGTGCGCGGCGAGGTCGTCCGTGAACGCCGAAAGGGTCGACGCGAAGAAGCGCGCGGAGCCGTCGGGGTGCTTGCACGCGCCGCGCCCCTTCACGGCCTGGGTCACCTCGCGCAGCGCCTCCAGGGCAGCCGGTCCGCCCCCGTTGATCACGTCGGACAGCCCGCCGGCAGCCGCGGGCAGACCCAGCTTGCACGGACCGCACTGGCCGGCCGTCTCGGCCGCGAGCCAGTTGGCCACACGCTGCGCCTCCCCCAGGGGGCAGGTCTCGGGGCCGATCGGCAGGATGGCGCCCGCGCCCAGCGCGCCGCCCACGTTGGCCAGCGATTCCCGCGAGATCACGGCGTCGTGAGTGGCGGCGGCGTCGATCCAGTTGCCGTGGTAGCCGCCGGTCAGCACGCCCTGGGGGACCGGCGGAGCACCGGCCAGCTGCAGCACGTACCGCATCGGCACACCGGTCGGCACCTCGATCACCATCGGGCGCGCGACAGCACCGGAGACCGTCAGCATCACCGTGCCCGGCTCGGTCTCCAGGCCCGTGTGGCCGTACCGGCGGGCCCCGATCCGGGCGGCGACGGCCAGCTGCGCGAACGTCTCGGCGTTCGACAGGAGTGTCGGCGCCCCGCCGACACCGGACTCGGCGGCGCGCTCGCGGCGGCCGGGAGGCAGAGCGGGGCCGCCGTTGATCGCCCGGATGATCGCCGAGGCCTCGCCTGACACCATGCGCTCGGGGTTCCGCTGCACCCGTGCGCGCAGCTGCTGCCCGCGTCGGTCGGAAAGGCCGCGCTCGGCCAGCGCGGCCCGCATCGAGATCTCCGTGGAGTTGCGGGTCACCGCGACAATCAGGGTGCGTGCGCCCAGCGCCTCGGCGGCGAGCAGCGCGCCGTCCAGGATGAGGTGGGGTGCCCGGTTGACCATCACGGTGTCCTTGCGGCAGGCCGGCTCGTCCTCACTGGCGTTGATCACCACGACGGGCCGCACACCCCGTCGGATGGCGGCCTTGGCCACGGCCCGCAGCTTCTGGGCGAACGGGAATCCCGCGCCGCCGCGGCCCCGCAGGGATATGTTCTCGGCGAGCTGGGCCAGCAGCTCCCCGGTCATGGGTTCGAGCGGCCCGTGCACCTTCAGGTGCATGGAGAGGTCGAGACGCTCGACCAGGTCGAAGCCCTGGGTCAGCTGGGGGAGGCCGACGACGCGGACTTCGGGGACATCGGGGAGGGGGGTGTTCACGGTCGGTCTCCTGCGGGTGCGTGCCAGGGTTCCCCGGCCGGGGGCGGGTAGAGCGGGCCGGGCGGCTGGGTGTCGTCCAGCGAGCGGGGGCGGGACGTGTCCGGCGTCCGGCCGTCGTAGCCGCCGCCGGTGCTGTATGCGGAACCCTGGTCGTACGTGGTGCTGTATGGGGAGGTGGCGTTTGTGTCGTACGGGGAGGTGGCGCTCGCGTCGTACGGCGACGACAGGGGCGGCGAGGGGATGGATTGTGCGGGCGGCGGCGGGGAAGGTGCCGGCCACAGCCCGGAGCGGGGCGCGGACTCGGAGACGATGGGCAGCTCCTCGGTCATGGGCACACGCTCGGCGAGCGGTATGCCGTCCGAGGAGGCCCCTGGAGGGGTCCCGGACCCAGCCGTACGCGCGGAGGCGTCACCGGCCAGGGAGACGGCGCGGTAGGCGGCGGAAATCCCCGTTCCGGGGCCGTCGCCAGGCAGTGGCCCACTGGGCACCGGGCCGGCATCGGGGAAGGACCCCGCGGCCGTGGCCGGCTCGGCGGCGGGGGGCGGTGTGGCTTCGTAGAGCTGCGTCGCCTCGTACAGCGGCGGGGCGGGAGCGGCGAGCCGGCGGGGTTCACTGCGCGACGGGCTGAGGGGCTGTCCCATGGGTGAACCGAGAGGCGATCCCAGGGGCTGCCCGATCGGCCTGCCCACCGGCTCGTCCTGGTCGGCGGGACGGCGCTGGAACTCGCGCTCGAAACGGGGCTGCGGCTGGGAGGGAATGCCGGAGGCGCCGGGGAGCGGCGCCGTCGACAGGTTGCGCACGCCCTGCTCCGGGGCGGCGGGCGGTTCGCCGGCCGAGCCGTTCAGTGCCAGGAGTTGCTCGACGATCCGGCGCTTCGCCGGGCGCGGCAGCAGCCGCAGCGACACGGCGGCGGCGACTCCGGCAAGCGAGAGGCAGTACATGACGACCACCCAGGTGGCCGCGGGGCGGCCCGTGTACAGGCCGTGCATCAGCGCCGAGCACCATGCCGGGTAGGCCAGCATGTGCAGGGCCCGCCAGCGGCCGGCGAAGTTGCTCTTGCCCGCGAGCGCGCTGCGCGCTGCGCCGGTCGAGGCGGCGATCACCATCAGGAGGCCGGCGAGCGAGCCCAGTCCGATGAGGCCGGAGGTGCCTGTGACACCGAGGCCGAACGGGACCAGAGCGCCCAGCAGTTCGACATGGCCGAGCGAGACCTTGACCGTGGCGTGCAGCAGCAGGAATCCGAGCGAGGCGACCGCGGTGGTTCTGTGGATGGCCTGGGCGAGCAGACGGTGGCGCGTGGAGAGGAACAGCCGGTCGGTGGCGATGAGGCCCCAGGCGACCGAGGCCGTGAGGGAGACCAGTGAAAGAACACCGGTGGTGAAGTCCAGCGCGGCGCGGAAATCGTCACTGCCGCCGATGGCGAGCAGGGGTATGAGCACAAGCGCGGCGACACTCAATCCGCCCTGCGCCTGACGGCTCAAGGCCGGTTGACCGGGCGACGAACGGATCTTGCGATGAGGGTTCATGGGGGCGACTCCGAGTGGTGCGGGAAAGCGGTCCCGTGAACGCACTCTAGGTCGCCGCATACCCGCTGGTACGAGGTTTGGGTGTTTATCGAGGCGGGTGGCCGACAACTGACTCTGGGGTTGCCCCGGATAGGGGCGATACGCCGAGTAACTTGTGTGATGAAGTCGCTCGTCACACTCACGGCGGACGCTCCGCGGCTTTCTCCCGGACCTCTTCCGGGTGCCCCGCACCCCGTTCCCGGGGCTCTGACGTGGCGTTCGTGCCCATCGTGCGGATGCTCGATGCGGCCCGGAGGGGCCCTGCTGTACCCTGACGCCATGCGTGCCGTACGCCTTCTGCTTAGCGAGCCGCGCTGATCAGTCCCGACCGGTGAATCAAACGGTCGGAATCGGCGCGGCGTCCCCTCCTGTGCGAGGGGATTTTTCGTTTCGGTAATCGCCGGCAGAGACGATCGATGGAGCTTTCAGGATCATGAGCGAGACGAATTCCTCCCCCGTGGCCTTCGGCGCGGGTGGGGCCCCCTCCGCGGAGGCGGCTGCACCGCACCGCTATACGGCGGCCATGGCCGCCGAGATCGAGGCACGCTGGCAGGACTCCTGGGACGCCGACGGCACGTACGAGGCGCCCAACCCCAGTGGTGATCTGGCCGGTGACCCGAATGTCGTCGCCCGGCCCAAGAAGTTCGTCATGGACATGTTCCCGTACCCCTCCGGTGCGGGCCTGCACGTCGGACACCCGCTGGGCTACATCGCGACCGATGTCTACGCCCGTCACCAGCGGATGACCGGCCACAACGTGCTGCACACCCTGGGCTTCGACGCCTTCGGCCTGCCGGCCGAGCAGTACGCGGTCCAGACCGGCACGCATCCGCGCGTGTCCACCGAAGCCAACATCGAGAACATGAAGGTCCAGCTGCGCAGGCTGGGCCTGGGCCACGACAAGCGCCGGTCGTTCGCGACGATCGACCCGGACTACTACAAGTGGACCCAGTGGATCTTCCTGCAGATCTTCAACTCCTGGTACGACGAGGCGGCGAAGAAGGCCCGTCCGATCGCCGACCTGGTGGCGCAGTTCGAGAGCGGGGAGCGCACGCCCGAGAGCGGGCGCCCCTGGAGCGAGCTGAGCGCTGTCGAGCGCGCCGACGTGCTGGGCGGGTACCGCCTGGCGTACGCCTCCGCCGCCCCCGTCAACTGGTGCCCCGGCCTGGGCACCGTCCTGGCCAACGAGGAAGTCACTGCCGACGGCCGCTCCGAGCGCGGCAACTTCCCGGTCTTCAAGGCCAATCTGCGCCAGTGGAACATGCGCATCACCGCCTACGCCGACCGCCTGCTGGACGACCTGGACGCGCTGGACTGGCCCGAGGCCATCAAGCTGCAGCAGCGCAACTGGATCGGCCGCAGTGAGGGCGCGCGCGTCGACTTCTCCATCGACGGCCACAACGGCGCTTCCGTCACGGTCTTCACCACCCGCCCCGACACCCTGTTCGGCGCGACCTACATGGTCCTGGCGCCCGAGCACGGTCTGATCGACTCGATCCTGCCGGCCGAGTGGCCGCAGGAGGCCCAGGGCAAGGATGCCTGGACCGGTGGCGCTGCCACCCCGGCCGACGCCGTCGCCGCGTACCGCAAGCAGGCCCAGACGAAGAGCGACGTCGAGCGGCAGACCGAACACAAGGACAAGACCGGTGTGTTCACCGGCACCTACGCCCTGAACCCGGTCACCGGCGCGCGGATCCCGGTCTTCGTCGCCGACTACGTGCTGATGGGCTATGGCACCGGCGCCATCATGGCCGTTCCCGGTCAGGACGAGCGCGACTGGGAGTTCGCCGAGGCCTTCGGCCTGCCGATCATCCGCACCGTGCAGCCGCCGGAGGGCTGGGAGGGCGAGGCGTTCACCGGCCAGGGGCCGGCGATCAACTCCTCGAACGACGAGATCTCCCTGGACGGTCTGGGCGTCGCCGACGCAAAGGCCAGGATCACCGAGTGGCTGGTCGCCAAGGGCATCGGCGAAGCGACCATCAACTTCCGGCTGCGCGACTGGCTGTTCAGCCGGCAGCGCTACTGGGGCGAGCCCTTCCCGATCGTCTACGACGAGGACGGCGTCGCCCACGCGCTGCCCGACTCGATGCTGCCGCTGGAGCTGCCGGAGGTCGACGACTACTCGCCGCGCACCTTCGACCCGGACGACGCGGACACCGAGCCCGAGACCCCGCTGTCCCGCAACGAAGAGTGGGTCAACGTCGAGCTGGACCTGGGCGACGGCGTCAAGCGCTACCGGCGCGAGACCAACACCATGCCGAACTGGGCCGGTTCGTGCTGGTACGAGCTGCGCTACCTGGACCCGCGCAACGCGGACGAGCTGGTCGACCCGGAGATCGAGCAGTACTGGATGGGCCCGCGCGAGGGGCAGCCGCACGGCGGCGTCGACCTGTACGTCGGCGGCGCCGAGCACGCCGTACTGCACCTGCTGTACGCACGCTTCTGGTCCAAGGTGCTGTTCGACCTGGGGCACGTCTCCTCCGCGGAGCCGTTCCACAAGCTGTTCAACCAGGGCATGATCCAGGCGTACGTCTACCGTGACGGCCGCGGCTTCCCGGTGCCGGCCACCGAGGTCGAGGAGCGGGACGGCAAGTTCTTCTTCGACGGCGAGCAGGTCAAGCGCGAGCTGGGCAAGATGGGCAAGTCCCTGAAGAACGCCGTCACTCCGGACGAGATCGCCGCCGAGTACGGTGCCGACACGCTGCGCCTGTACGAGATGGCGATGGGCCCCCTGGACGTGTCGCGGCCGTGGGACACGCGCGCCGTGGTCGGCCAGTACCGCCTGCTGCAGCGCCTGTGGCGCAACGTCGTCGACGAGTCGACCGGCCAGGTCACCGTCGTGGACGAGGAGCCGGACGAGGCGACGCTGCGCGCCCTGCACAAGGCCATCGACGGCGTCGGCCAGGACATGGCCGCGATGCGCTTCAACACCGCCATCGCCAAGATCACCGAGCTGAACAACCACCTGACCAAGGTGGGCGGTCCGGTCGCCCGGACGGTGGCGGAGCGGCTGGTCCTGCTGGTCGCGCCGCTGGCGCCGCACATCGCCGAGGAGCTGTGGCGCAAGCTGGGCCACACGGACTCCGTCGTGCACCAGGACTTCCCGGTCGCCGACCCCGCGTACGTCGTGGACGAGACCGTGACCTGCGTCGTGCAGATCAAGGGCAAGATCAAGGCACGCCTGGAGGTCTCCCCGTCGGTCACGGACGCGGAGCTGGAGGCCCTGGCACTGGGTGACACGGCGGTTGTCGAGGCGCTGGGCGGTGCGGGCATCCGCAAGGTGATCGTGCGGGCGCCGAAGCTGGTGAACATCGTCCCGGCGTAGCCACCGTCGCCCTGGGGTGTGCCCGGTCGTTGCCGGCCTCCCCTGGTCTTTCCCCTACGGGCAGGTTGGGGGTTCTGATGGAACCCTCGGCCTGCCCGCTCCGTTTTAGGGTGGAAGGACACATCCAAACGACTCGGAGGGCGCCCCCATGGAAGCCGTCATCCTCATCCTGGCGCTGCTCTTCGTCGCCTTCGTGGCACTCGGGGTCTATGTGAGCGTCAAGGTGATCGGTGCGGCCAAGCGCGGAGTGGACCGCACGATCACTCAGGCCCGGCGCACCGTCGAGGACACGACGCTGCGCGCGAAGAGCCTCGGGCAGGGCGGTGTGGTCGGTGAACTGGCTCAGCTCCGGCTCCGCCTGCGTACGTCGATGAAGGCCACCCAGGACGCCCTGCACGCGGGCGTGGCCGAGGACGCGTCGCTGTCGGAGTCGATCGGCCTGTTCGAGCGGTTGAGCGCGCACGGACATGAGCTCGACGACGAGCTGAGGCGACTGGAGCGCGAGCCCGACCGGAGCAGGATCGTGGAGCGGCTGCCGCAGCTGCGTGAGCGGGTCGAGAGGATCACGCACTCCGCGGAGTCGCTGCGATGGGCGGCCAGGGACCGGGCTCGGGCGTTCGCCGAGGACGACCTCGAGGCGCTGAGCGCGCAGATCGACGTGGAGGCGGGGGCGCTGCGGGACTGGTCCAGGACGGAGCCGATGTGGGGGCCGGAGCGGGACTCCTCGTCGGCTCCGGCACAGGCTCCGGCATCCGCACCGCAGGCGACACCGGCTCCGGCACAGGCTCCGGCGTCCGAGGCGGCGCGGACGGGGGAGTCCGAGGCCGGAGCGTCGGGGCCGCAGGCGATCACGGGCCGTGATCCACGACAGCCGATGATGCACTCGTGGGAGAAGACGGCCCGTCCGGAGACGACGAACTAGGACGAGCTGGACGGGCCTGAGGGGTGGCCCGGGCCGGAGGCGGACACCGGGGCGGACGGGCGTGCCGGACCGGATGCTGTGCCGGGCCGGAGAAGGGATGAGGGCGGGACCGTCCGGCGAAGCGGAATGCTTGGCGGTGCCCGGTGGAGGGTACGTGATTGCTCGTGCCAGGCTTGGAACCGGCGCGGACCAGCTCCGTGGCGGGCGCTGTGCAGGACTGCGAACCGCCCCCGGGCGGAAGGGTTCGCCGACCGGAACCGAATCACTGGGGCGGGGTCGGACTGCCCTGCGGCGGCTCCTGGGGGTAACCTCCCGCTCATGTCCCGCCATGTCGCGATCGTCACCGATTCAACGGCCTATCTGCCGCCGCAGACGATGGAGCGGCATGGCATCACCGCGGTGCCGCTGACCGTCGTGCTCGGCGACCAGGCCCTCGAGGAGGGCACCGAGATCTCGGCCCGTTCGCTCGCCCTCGCGCTGCAGAAGCGACGTCCCGTGACCACGTCCCGGCCCAGCCCCGAGACGTTCGCCGCGGCCTACCGGGCCACGGCCGAGGCCGGTGCGACCGGAATCGTTTCCCTGCATCTCTCGTCCGAGTTCTCCGGGACCTACGACGCAGCGGTGCTGGCGGCTCGGGAGGCTCCGGTTCCGGTCCGTGTGGTGGACACCGGCATGGTCGCGATGGCGCTCGGATTCTGCGCGCTCGCGGCGGCCGAGGCGGCCCACGGCGGCGGCACCCTCGACGAGGCGGTGGCCGCGGCCGAGAAGAAAGCCGCGGGCACGTCCGCGTACTTCTACGTCGACACACTGGACTATCTGCGCCGGGGCGGCCGCATCGGCGCGGCCCAGGCGCTTCTGGGCTCGGCGCTCGCAGTGAAGCCACTGCTCCAGCTGGACGGCGGGCGCATCGAGCCGCTGGAAAAGGTGCGTACGGCATCGAAGGCCATCGCCCGGCTGGAGGAGATCGTCGTCGAACGGGCGGGCGCCGGCGGGGTGGATATCGCGGTGCACCATCTCGCGGCACTGGAACGGGCGTCTGCGCTGGCGGAACGGCTGCGGGAGCGGGTGCCCAACCTCGCCGAACTGCATGTGAGCGAGGTGGGTGCGGTGATCGGTGCGCACACGGGGCCCGGACTGCTGGGGGTTGTGGTCTCACCTCGGTGAGGCCCACAACCCGCAGCGCGGTCTCAGTGAGATGAGCGAGCGGCTGCTGGGATGGCCTCGTCTGCTCTGTGTGCTCGGTGTGGTTCCTATGGTTCCTGGGATCTCTTTGACTCATGTGGGTGACGGAGTTGTCCACAACGGCTGAGCCATCCACCGGAATTGAGGCTGCTCGGCGGGGTTCGGCGGACGCGCCTACCGTCGGGTGGCATGACCTATCGATCACGCTCCGCGACGAGTGGCCCTGGCCGTGTCCCTGCCTCGGACGGCCGTGTCCGCGACCGGCGGAGGTTGCGCGCCAGACGCCGCCCGGAATCGGGTTCGCCGGCCCCACCGGCTTCGGCCCTGCGCCGACGTGCGGACGCGCTGTTCCAGACGCCGTGCGGTTCCGTCGCGGGTGTGGGAGTCCAAGGACCGCCCGCGCCGGATGGCGGACGGGGGGACCGACCGGCGGAGGCTGTGCAGGTGGCGGGGGTTCGGCGGGCGCAGACAGGGCGGTCCGTGCCACGGCGGCCGGGCGGCCACCGACAGTCTGCGGAACCACGTGAGTCTGAACCGCCTGCGTCTGAACAGGGTGTGTCTGAACCGTCTGTGTCTGAACCGGTTGTGCCTGAACCGGTCGTGCCTGAACGGCTTGGGCCTGAACGGCCTGTGTCTGAACCACTTGCGTCTCGGCCGTCTGCTTTTGAACCATCTGCGTCTGAACGGGTGACGCCTGAATCGGTGGCGTCTGAATCGGTGGCACCCGATCCGGTGGCGCCCGATTCGGTCACGCATGGACTGCCCGCTCCCGAGCTGTCGGTGCGGGAGCGTGGGCGACTCGCTCTGTGGGAGCGAGTGCCGCTGTGGCAACGAGTGCCGTTGTGGGTTCGGCTCCGATGTGGGCTGGAGCCGCGGACACTTGCGGCGCTGGCGGTCGTCCTCGTGGTGGCCGTCGGGTTCGCCGTGCAGCACTTCTGGTCCGGTCGTCCGGAGCCCATGAGGGCACCGGAGCTCGTCAGGGAGGGCCGCCCCGCGCCTGTCGCACGGGAGCCGAGGCCCTCGCCCGGGGCGCCACCCACGGAGGAACCGGCTGCGCGGATCGTCGTCGATGTGAGCGGCAAGGTACGGCGTCCGGGAGTGCTTCGGCTGCCCGCCGGCTCGCGCGTGGCCGATGCCCTTCGAGCGGCGGGCGGCGTCAGGGCCGGTACGGACATCACCGGCCTCAACCGGGCGCGGGTGCTCATGGACGGCGAGCAGGTGGTGGTGGGCGTCGTGCCGCCGCCGGGCAGTCCTGCTCCGGGTCCGGCCGGTGGCGGCGGAGCACCGGCCGCGGGACCCGTGAGCCTGAACTCGGCAACGGCGGAGCAACTCGACACGCTGCCGGGAGTCGGCCCGGTGCTCGCCCAGCACATTGTGGACTACCGCACCGAGCACGGCGGATTCCGCTCGGTGGACGAGCTCCGCGAGGTGAGGGGGATCGGCGACCGCCGGTTCGCGGACCTCCAGTCCTTGGTACGGCCATGACGCGCCGGGGAGTTCACAGCACAGCCGCTCATCCACTGGGCGCGTCCGATCCCCGTCAGGAGGGCCCGCCGGACCTGCGCCTGGTCCTGCCCGCGCTGGCGGCATGGGGCGCGGCAGCCTTGTCCCTGTCCGCTCCGGCGGCGTGGCCGGCCGTGGCGGTAGTGAGCTGCCTTGCCGCGGCTGTGCTGCTGGTGGTGCCCCCGCTGCTGCGGGCTGCGCGACGGGGAGCCCGGCGCGGCGCCGGGAATCGGGTTGCGGCCGCCGCCCTGCTGCTCTGTGCCGCCGCGGGGGCGGCAGCGGGCGGGCTGCGCGGTGCGGATCTGTACAGGGGACCCGTGCCTGAAGCGGCGCGACGGCACGCGCGGGTCACCGCGGAGTTGACCGTGACCTCCGATCCGCGCATGACGCGGCCGCGTGTGCGGGGTGATCGGATGACGGGGGCGGCGGTCGTGCTGGAGGCGGAGGTCACGCGGTTGACGGCGACCGACCGGTCCGTCGTCGCCACCCGCGCACCAGTCCTGGTGATTGCCCGGTCCGGGGCGGCGACGGGGAGGTGGCTGCGGCTGCTGCCCTCGACACGGCTGCAGATCGCCGCCCGGTCGGCGCCGGCTCTGGAGGGGGACGACCGTTTCGCCGCCGTTCTGAAAGTGCAGGGCAATGGGCCGCCCCGTATCACGGGGCCCCCGACCGCGGTGCAGCGCACGGCCGGGACGCTTCGGGCCGGACTGCGCCGGGCGACCGGCGGGCTCGAACCCGATGCCCGCGCGCTGCTCCCGGGGCTGGTCGTCGGGGACACCTCCCGTATCGGGCCCGAGCTGTACGACGCGTTCCGGGCGACGGATCTCACTCACCTGCTGGCGGTCTCAGGAAGCAACCTCACTGTTGTGTTGTTCCTGCTCATCGGTCCACCCGGTACCGCACTGCTGGCAGAACGCCGTGGACTGGCGCCCCGGTTGGGTATTTCGCTCCGCGCGACGGCGTTGCTCGGCGGAGCGCTCGCGATCGCCTTCGTAGTGGTGTGCCGGCCCGACCCGAGTGTGCTGCGGGCAGCGGCGTGCGGGCTGATCACGCTGCTCGCCGTCGGGACCGGCCGCCGGAGATCGCTGATTCCCGCGCTGGCCGCCGCCGTGCTGCTGCTCGTGCTGTACGACCCGTGGCTGGCCCGCGCGTACGGTTTTCTGCTGTCTGTGCTGGCCACGGCCGCCCTGCTCACCCTTGCCCCGCGCTGGAGTGCGGCCCTGAGGCGGCGCGGGGTGCCGGGACGGCTCGCGGAGGCGCTGGCAGCGGCTGCCGCGGCACAGGCCGTGTGCGCCCCGGTGGTGGCTGTGTTCGCGGCGCGGGTCAGCCTGGTCGCGATTCCCTGCAACCTGCTTGCCGAGCTGGCGGTCGCGCCGGCCACGGTGCTGGGATTCGCGGCGCTCGCAGTGGCGCCTCTGGCGATGCCGGCCGCGGAGATGCTGGCCCGGTGCGCGGGCTGGCCGGCCGGGTGGATTGCGGACGTCGCCCGTGCCGGGGCGAGCCTGCCCGGAGCTCAGGCCGAGTGGCCGGGCGGCTGGCGCGGCGGGCTCCTGCTGGCCGCGGGCACGGCCGTCGCCGTGCTCGCGGCGCGGAGGCTGCTGCGCCATCCATGGCCGGCCGCCGGCTGTGCCCTGCTGCTTCTGCTCGCAGTGCTGCGGCCGCCACCGCTGACCAGGATCGTCACCGGATGGCCGCCACCGGGCTGGTCGTTCGCGATGTGCGATGTGGGCCAGGGCGATGCCACGGTGCTGGCGGCAGGTGATGGCACGGCCGTTGTCGTGGACGCCGGGCCGGATCCCGAGCTCACCGACCGGTGTCTTCGTGAGCTGGGGGTCAGGAGGGTCCCGCTTCTGCTGCTGACGCACTTCCACGCCGACCATGTCGCGGGGCTGCCCGGCGCGTTGCGGGGCAGGGCGGTCGGCACGATCCAGACGACGACGTTCGAAGAGCCGCGCGACCAGGCCGAGTTCGTGCACCGGACTGCCAGAGCGGCCGGGGTACCGGTGATTCGCGCGGGACCGGGCGAGCGACGCCGGACGGGCCGACTCACCTGGCAGGTGCTGTGGCCGGACGCGGGACCGGCTCCCGGCTCGGGTTCTGGGTCGGTTCCCGGACGTGGCGCGACGCCGGACGGGCCGAACGATGCCAGCGTCACTCTGCTCGTCCGTGCCGCCGGTGGCCTGTCGTTGCTGCTCCTCGGAGACCTCGAACCGCCCGCGCAGCAAGGGCTGATACGGGCTCATCCCGCACTGCCGCCGGTGGATGTGCTCAAGGTCGCCCACCACGGCTCGGCGTACCAGTACCCCGCTCTTATGGCCGGTGCGCGACCGCGGCTCGCGCTGATTTCCTGTGGCCGGGACAACCCGTACGGTCATCCGTCCCCCCGCACCGTCGGCGCTCTGCGGGCCCAGGGGGCGCTGGTACTGAGCACGGACAAGGACGGGGCGATCGCGGTGACGGGCGCCGGTGCGGAGCTGCGAGCCGTGGCCCGCGGTCCGCGCGGCCCCGACGCCGGGTGAGTCGCGTAGCCGGGTGGTGCAGGCTGGCCGTGCAATCGGTGGGCGGCATGGGGGCGCGGCACGTCGGGCTACGGGCTTACGTCCCTACGCCGACCGGCCTAGGACCAGTGGCGCATGGCGCAGCCTCGCGCTCCCGACGAGACTGCCTCTATGGACACCGCATCGCAGACACTGCCGCCGGAGACCGTCGACGCCTACCTCCGCCGCATCGGAGCCGTCCGCCCGGAGCGGCCGGACGCCGTGGCCCTGCGCGAGCTGCAGTTGCGGCATCTGCTCTCGGTTCCTTTCGAGAACCTCTCGATCCATCTGGGAGAGAACCTGGTACTGGAGGACAAATCGCTCGTCGACAAGATCGTCGGCGCCCGACGCGGCGGCTTCTGCTACGAACTCAACGGTGCCTTCGCGGCGTTGCTGCGAGGCCTGGGCTTCGGCGTCACGCTGCTCCAGGCGCGGAGTTTCAGGCCGGACGGGCAGCTCGGTATTCCGTACGACCACCTCACCCTGCGCGTGGAGACGGCGGATGGCACCGGCCCTTGGCTGGCCGACGTCGGATTCGGCAACCACAGCCACCACCCCCTCGTGCTGGAGGAGCGGGGCGACCAGGGCGATCCTGCCGGTGTGTTCCGGATCGTCGAGGCGCCCGAGGGGGATCTCGATGTACTGCGGGACGGCAAACCGCAGTTCCGCGTCGAGGTGCGTCCGCGTGTGCTGGCGGACTTCGAGGCCGGGGCCTGGTATCACCGCACCTCTCCCGCCTCCCACTTCACTCGGTCGCTCATCTGCTCCCGGCTCACCGAGGACGGCCGGATCACCCTGAGCGGCCGCAAGCTCGTCACCACGGCGCACGGGGAGCGGCAGGAGCGGCCGCTCGGGGACGACGCCGAGGTGCTGGCCGCGTACCGGGACCACTTCGGGCTGGTGCTGGATCGGGTCCCCGAGGTCCGGCGGGACGTCTGAGAAGCGTCGCTGAGAGGTCTGGCTGAGAAGCGCGTCTGAGCAAGACGTCCGAGTAGCACGTCCGGGTAGCACGTCTGAGAGGCGTCGCCCGGGAAGGGCCGCAATCCGAGGAGGGCCACAAGCGGCACAATGTGGCGGTGAGCGACATGAGACATGTGCTGGTGCTGCCCGACCGCGACGCCGCCGAGGAGGTCATCGAGGCCATCGGCGATCACTTCGGCGTGGGCGACGAGCCCCAGCTGGTCCGGGATGCCCTGGCCGGAGAGGACGACGCCGAGGACGCCCAGTGGCTGGTGGTCGTCGAGGATCCGGAGGGTCGGCTGGACGCTGTCGAGCTGGACGAGTTCGTGGCGGACTGGGACGGCTGGCGGGAGGAACCGTAGCCCCGTCCGTCGCTGGTGCCTGCGGTGTCAGTGGCCCGTGCGATGCTGGACCGCGATGGCCACCAGGAAGAACACGAACGACGATCCTCTCGCCCCCGTCACGCTCGCCGTGGGCCAGGAGGACCTGCTGCTGGACCGTGCCGTGCAGCAGGTGGTGGCGGCCGCCCGGGCCGCCGACGCCGACACGGACGTACGCGATCTCTCCCCCGAGCAGCTCCAGCCCGGCACGCTGGCCGAGCTGACCAGCCCCTCGCTCTTCGCGGAACGCAAGGTCGTCGTCGTGCGGAACGCGCAGGATCTGTCCGCCGACACGATCAAGGACGTCAAGGCGTATCTCGATGCCCCCGTCGAGGAGATCACCCTCGTCCTGCTGCACGCCGGCGGCGCGAAGGGGAAGGGGCTGCTGGACGCGGCGCGCAAGGCCGGCGCTCGTGAGGTGGCGTGCCCCAAGACGACCAAGCCGGCGGAGCGGCTCACCTTCGTACGCTCCGAGTTCCGCGCCCTCGGGCGCTCCGCGACGCCGGAGGCGTGTCAGGCGCTCGTCGACTCGATCGGCAGCGATCTGCGGGAGCTGGCGAGCGCGGTGTCGCAGCTCGTGGCGGACGTCGAAGGCACGATCGACGAAGCGGTCGTCGGCCGCTACTACACGGGGCGCGCCGAGGCGTCCAGCTTCACGGTCGCCGATCGGGCTGTTGAGGGCCGCGCCGCCGAGGCCCTGGAGGCGCTCCGCTGGTCCCTCTCGACCGGCGTCGCTCCGGTTCTGATCACCAGCGCGCTGGCGCAGGGGGTGCGGGCGATCGGCAAGCTCTCTTCGGCGCGTGGCGGCCGCCCCGCCGACCTCGCCCGTGAGCTCGGGATGCCCCCCTGGAAGATCGACCGCGTCCGCCAGCAGATGCGGGGGTGGACGCCGGACGGCGTGGCCCTCGCCCTGCGGGCGGTCGCGGAGGCGGATGCCGGGGTCAAGGGCGGCGGGGACGACCCGGAGTACGCACTCGAGAAAGCGGTGGTGACGGTGGCGCGAGCGGCGCGTCTGCGTCGCTAGCGGGGCTGCGTCCAAGCATCCCCCGTATGCGCCCCGCCCGCTCGCGTTCTCGCAGGCGAGCGGGGTATGCCGAAGGCCCCGCCCTCCGTCCTGGGGAAGGACGGGAGACGGGGCCTTCGAGTAAAGACTTTGGACTCGCACCCGCGTGGCGAACGCAGGCCGCGTGCGAGTCCGGGGTGCCGGGCAGGAGCGGATGAGAGGGCCCGCTTGGTCCGTTCCGGCGATCAAGTCGTCCGGCGTGTCACCCCGCGAGGGGTTTCTGCCGGGTCCGGGGGTCACCCCCCGGGATTACAGCAAGAGCGCTCAGCCCTGCAGGGAGGCAACCTTGGACGCCAGCGCCGACTTCTTGTTGGCGGCGGCGTTCTTGTGGATGACACCCTTCGAGACAGCCTTGTCGAGCTTGCGGGCGGCCTCGCGAGCGGCCACGGTGGCCTTCTCGACGTCACCCGCGGCGGCAGCCTCACGGGCCTTGCGGATCGCGGTCTTGAGCGAGGACTTGACGGCCTTGTTGCGCAGGCGCGCCTTCTCGTTCGTCTTGTTCCGCTTGATCTGGGACTTGATGTTCGCCACGAAAGAGCCTTTTCAGGTTCGATGATCTATCAGAGAGGTGACTCGTAGCTGAGAGGGCGTACGAGACACAGCTGCCCAGGCTACCAGTCGCCCTCCTACCGGCCCAAACCGAGCGCAGCCCGGCAGCCGTGGGACGATGGAGGCTGCGTATCGATCGACATCGTCCGACAACGACCCGAGACACGAGCGCTCGGCGCTCAAGAATCAGGACCCTGCGTGCCCGCGACCCCTAGCCATGTGCCCGAGCCGAGCCGTACCGACCCGGCGCTGATCCGCAATTTCTGCATCATCGCGCACATCGACCACGGCAAGTCGACGCTTGCCGACCGGATGCTCCAGCTGACCGGTGTGGTCGAGCAGCGGCAGATGCGCGCTCAGTACCTCGACCGTATGGACATCGAGCGTGAGCGCGGCATCACGATCAAGTCCCAGGCCGTGCGTCTGCCCTGGGCGCCCACCACGGGCGACGGTCAGGGCAAGACCCACATCCTGAACATGATCGACACCCCGGGCCACGTGGACTTCACCTACGAGGTGTCCCGTTCGCTCGCCGCCTGCGAGGGCACGATCCTGCTGGTGGACGCGGCCCAGGGCATCGAGGCGCAGACCCTCGCCAATCTCTACCTCGCGATGGAGAACGACCTCACCATCGTCCCGGTCCTCAACAAGATCGACCTGCCGGCGGCGCAGCCCGAGAAGTTCTCCGAGGAGCTCGCCAACCTCATCGGCTGCGACCCGTCGGACGTCCTGAAGGTCTCGGCCAAGACCGGTATCGGCGTGGACGCGCTGCTCGACAGGGTGGTCCAGGACGTGCCGGCCCCGGTGGGCGTCAAGGACGCCCCCGCCCGCGCGATGATCTTCGACTCCGTCTACGACTCCTACCGCGGCGTCGTCACGTACGTACGAGTCATCGACGGCCAGCTCAACAAGCGTGAGCGCATCCGGATGATGTCCACCGGCGCCACGCACGAGCTGCTGGAGATCGGCACCAACTCCCCGGAGATGCTCCCGGCCGACGGCCTCGGCGTCGGCGAGGTCGGCTACCTCATCACCGGTGTGAAGGACGTCCGCCAGTCCAAGGTCGGTGACACCATCACGACCCTGCACAAGGGCGCCACCGAGGCGCTCGGCGGCTACAAGGACCCCAAGCCGATGGTGTTCTCCGGCCTGTACCCGCTGGACGGCTCGGACTACCCCGAGCTGCGTGACGCCCTCGATAAGCTGCAGCTCAACGACGCCGCGCTGGTGTACGAGCCGGAGACCTCCGCCGCCCTCGGCTTCGGTTTCCGCGTCGGCTTCCTCGGCCTCCTCCACCTCGACGTGATCCGCGAGCGGCTGGAGCGCGAGTTCGGCCTCGACCTGATCGCGACCGCGCCCAACGTGGTCTACCGGGTGACCATGGAGGACGGCAGCGAGCACACCGTCACCAACCCGAGCGAGTTCCCCGAGGGCAAGATCGGCGAGGTGTACGAGCCGGTCGTACGGGCCACGATCCTCGCTCCCAGCGAGTTCATCGGCGCGATCATGGAGCTGTGCCAGACCCGCCGGGGCACGCTGCTCGGCATGGACTACCTCTCCGAGGACCGGGTCGAGATCCGCTACACCCTCCCGCTCGCGGAGATCGTCTTCGACTTCTTCGACCAGCTGAAGTCCAAGACGCGCGGTTACGCCTCGCTGGACTACGAGCCCACGGGCGAGCAGGTCTCCAGCCTGGTCAAGGTCGACATCCTGCTGCACGGCGACAAGGTCGACGCGTTCTCCGCCATCACCCACAAGGACGCGGCGTACGCGTACGGAGTGCGGCTCGTCGCCAAGCTGAGGGAGCTCATCCCGCGGCAGGCCTTCGAGGTGCCCATCCAGGCCGCCATCGGTTCCCGGGTCATCGCCCGCGAGACCATCCGCGCCATCCGTAAGGACGTCCTCGCCAAGTGTTACGGCGGTGACATCTCCCGTAAGCGGAAGCTGCTGGAGAAGCAGAAGGAGGGCAAGAAGCGGATGAAGATGGTCGGTTCCGTGGAGGTGCCGCAGGAGGCCTTCATCGCTGTGCTGTCCAGCGACGAGTCCGGCGGCGGCAAGGCGAAGAAGTAGTACGGAGAAGTAGCAGAGGAAGTAGTGGGGGAAGAAGCAGAAGGCGTAGCAGAGGAAGACGTGGTGAGGGCGGAGAGCCAAACCCGGGCGGCGGCGAACGAAGCCCGGGTGACGGCGAACGAAGCCCTGGCGGCGGAGAAGCTTCGCGCAAGTGGCGAAGAGGTCGCCGCGAGGTAGCGCAGAAGCATCAAACGCCCCATTTGTTCGATCTGCCCCACAGGCCCCCGCGCTGCTGCGCGGGGGCCTGTTCGTTATGAAGCGGCAGCCTGCAGCCTCTTACGTGGCGGAGCCCGGAGCTCTACCCTGATCACGGCCCGGTGGTTACTCGCGAGTTAAACAAATGTGACCACTCGTGCAAATCAGCCAGTCATGCAGCCACGCTGCAGCAGCAGGCCCGGAGGATGTCGTGAGCGACACACAGACCCAGATCGAGAACCGACCGCCCTCCGTGGCGAACCTCTTCGTCCAGCGTGTGGCGGCGACTCCCGATGCGGAGGCGTACCGCTACCCGGTTCCTTCGGCCACAGGAGAGGGGCCCGACGACTGGAAGTCGCTGAGCTGGGGCCAGGCCGCCGAGCGGGTCTACTCCATCGCTGCCGGGCTGATCGATCTGGGTGTGCAGCCCGAGGAGCGGGTCGCGCTCGCCTCCGCCACCCGGGTGGAGTGGATTCTCGCCGACCTCGGCATCCTCTGCGCGGGCGCGGCCACGACGACCGTGTACCCGCAGACCAACGCCGAGGAGTCCGCGTACATCCTCGCCGACTCCGAAAGCCGCGTGCTGGTCGCCGAGGACGCCGCCCAGCTGGCCAAGGCGCGCGAGAAGCGCGACGAGCTGCCGAACCTCAAGCATGTCGTGGTGATCGACCCCGCCGCCGCCGAGCCGGCCGAGGGCGACCCCGACGGCTGGGTGCTCTCCCTCGCCGACCTCGAGTCGCGCGGCGCCAAGTACCTCGCCAAGCAGCCGGAGGGCGTCACCGAGCGGATCGGGGCGATCACCTCCGAGCAGCTCGCCACCCTCATCTACACCTCGGGCACCACCGGCCGCCCCAAGGGTGTCCGGCTGCCGCACGACAACTGGTCGTACATGGCGAGGGCCATCGCCTCGACCGGCCTGGTCACCGCGGACGACGTCCAGTACCTGTGGCTGCCGCTCGCGCACGTCTTCGGCAAGGTGCTGACCTCCGGCCAGATCGAGGTCGGGCACGTCACCGCGGTCGACGGACGCGTTGACAAGATCATCGAGAATCTGCCGGTGGTCCAGCCGACGTACATGGCGGCCGTGCCCCGCATCTTCGAGAAGGTCTACAACGGCGTGGCGGCCAAGGCGCGGGCCGGCGGCGCCGCCAAATACAAGATCTTCCAGTGGGCCGCCGGTGTGGCGCGCGACTACGCCAAGGAGTCGCAGGACAGCTTCCGCCGCACGGGCACCGCCTCGGCCTCCTTCGGTCTCACGGCCAAGCACAAGGTCGCCGACGTGCTCGTCTACTCCAAGCTCCGCGAGGCCTTCGGCGGCCGGCTGCGCGCCGCCGTCTCCGGCTCCGCCGCGCTCGCCCCCGACATCGGCTTCTTCTTCTCCGGCGCCGGCATCCACATCCTGGAGGGCTACGGCCTCACGGAGTCCAGCGCCGCCTCCTTCGTCAACCCGGGCGAGGCATACCGCACCGGCACCGTCGGCAAGCCGCTCCCCGGCACCGAGGTGCGCATCGCGGACGACGGCGAGATCCTGCTGCGCGGCCCCGGCATCATGGAGGGTTACCACGGGCTCCCGGAGAAGACCGCCGAAGTCCTGGAGGCCGACGGCTGGTTCCACACGGGCGACATCGGCGAACTCTCCGCCGACGGCTATCTGAAGATCACCGACCGCAAGAAGGACCTGATCAAGACCTCCGGCGGAAAGTACATCGCGCCGGCCGAGGTCGAGGGCCAGTTCAAGGCGGTGTGCCCGTTCGTCTCCAACATCCTGGTGCACGGCGCGGACCGTAACTTCTGCACCGCGCTGATCGCGCTCGACGAGGCTGCGATCCTCGGCTGGGCCAAGGAGAACGGCCTGGACGGCAAGTCCTACGCCGAGGTCGTCGCCGCCCCGCAGACGGAACAGCTCGTCGAGGGCTACGTGAAGCGCCTCAACGAGACGCTGCAGCGGTGGCAGACCATCAAGAAGTTCCGTCTGCTGCCCCGCGACCTCGATGTCGAGCACGGTGAGCTGACGCCGAGTCTGAAGCTGAAGCGGCCTGTCGTCGAGCGCGAGTACAAGGACCTCATCGACGACATGTACGCGGGGTCGCGCGAAGCCTGATCAAGCCGTCGGGCATGTCGGGTCGCCGGGCAAGTCGGTTTGCGGGCGGCCGGATCGCCGGGCAGCGGGCTACCGGGCCGCCGGGACCGTGGGGACTGCGAAAGCGAACCGTGGGCGCGACGAGGACTCCTCGTTCGCGCCCACGGTGGCGTGTGCGGTGGCGTTGCAGTGGCGTGCGCGGTGTCGCCCGCGCTCGGCGCTGTTCGCGTGAGGCTGTTCGACAGGTACTTTCCGAGGTGCCGTTCGAGGCGCTGTTCGAGGTGCTGTCCGTACGCGTCAGGGACCGGCCGATTTGTCATTCGCGCACGTCCGACGCATGTCCGCCGCGCATCCGGCCTGCGTCGGCACCCGCGTACTCCGTCGTCCGGGCTGGCTCATATCTGCCTACTTCGATGACTCCACGCTTATGAGCGCGCTCGGTCTGTCACTCTGTCGGTGTTGTCGGAGGGCAAGACAGACCGGACAGGAGCCGCAGCGTGGGGTCCGTTCCGATGCAGCAGGAGACCACGCACCGCTCGGTGCACCTGCTCTCACAGCGTGGTGACGCACGCTCAGTCGCCCGCACCAGCCTGCCCGGGAATCCGCTCGCCGCGTCCGCCGCGCGCCGGTTCGTACGGGCTGCGCTCGCCGACTGGACCCGGCTCGGGACGGTCGCCACGCGCGGTACGGACCGGCTCGCCGACGACGCCGTGCTCGTCGTCAGCGAACTCGTCACCAACGCCGTCGTGCACGCGGGCACCAATGTCGAGCTGCTCACGCGGCTGGACCCGGCCACCGACGACGACCCGGCGGCCCTGGTCATCGAGGTGTCCGACCACCACCCGACCCGGGCGGTACGCAGCGACGGCTCCGAGTCGGCGGCGCTCCCCGGCGAGCCGGAGTACGGGCGCGGACTGCACCTCGTCGCCACCCTCGCCGCCGTCTGGGGGATCACCTACCGGCCGGGTCTCAAGACGGTCTGGGCCCGCCTCTCCCTCGACGGGTGCCAGACCGTGGGGGCGCTGCCCGGAGGCGAGGCAGCGTTGCAGCGCGGACTGCGGGCGGCCGAGATCCTCGCTCCCACGCCGCGCCGGGCCGTACGCGACGACCGGGAGTGGATCAGCCGCGGCTCCCTTTCCTTCCTCGCCGAGGCGTCCGACCTGCTTGCCGGACAGCTCGACGAGGACATGGTCGCGGCGCTCGCGGGCCAGCTCCTGGTGCCGCGCCTCGCCGACTGGTGCGCGGTCTGGCTGGACGGTGAGGCGGGGCCCGCGCCCCGGCTGGCCCGGGTGTGGCATGCCGACGAGTCGGCCATCGAGGACCTGCGAGCCGTTCTGGTCAAGGAGCCGCCGCGGTTACCGGACGAGGCGCGCGGCGGCGCCGTGACCGTCCCCGTCGCATGGCCGGAAGGCGCGGACGGGAGCGCGGTGGCGTTCCGGCTGACCACCGGCGCACGGCCGCTCGGCATGCTGCTCCTCGGCCGCGAGGGGCTGCCGGGCGTCCCCGACGAAGCGACCGCCCTGCTCGAGGACTTCGCGCGCCGCGTGGGCCTCGCGATCGGGGCCGCCCGCCAGTACACCCGGCAGGCCACCATCAGCCGGGTGCTGCAGCGCGGGCTGCTGCCCGCCCAGGTCGCCCAGATCCCGGGCGTCGACAGCTCGCTCGTGTACGAGCCGAGCGACGAGGGCCTGGCGGGCGGCGACTTCTACGACATCTTCCCGGCCGGCAACGGTGGCCGCTGGTGCTTCATGCTCGGCGACGTCCAGGGCAGCGGGCCCGAGGCCGCCGTCGTCACCGGCCTCGCCCGGCCCTGGCTGCGGCTGCTCGCCCGCGAGGGGTACCAGGTCGGCGAGGTTCTCGACCGGCTCAACGGACTGCTCCTCGACGACGCGATGGAGGCGGCGGAGGCGGCGGCGCTCATGGTGGCGGGAGCGGGCTCCGGCACGGGTCCCGGTCACCAGACCACCGGCCCCGGGTCCGGTCACGGCTCCGGCCCCCGGTCCGGTCACCACGACGGACCCCAGTCGCGGTTTCTGTCGCTGCTGTACGGGGAGCTGACACCGCTCCCCGACGGTGGCGGAGTCCGCTGCACCCTGTCCTGTGCCGGCCACCCGCTGCCCCTGCTGCTGCGCCCCGACGGCACCGTACGCCCGGCCGCCGCCTCCCAGCTGCTCCTCGGAGTCGTCGAGGACGTCGCGTACGAGAGCCAGACCTTCGAGCTGGAGCCGGGTGACACGCTGCTCTGTGTCACCGACGGGGTCACGGAGCGGCGCTCCGGGCAGCGGATGTTCGACGACGCCGACGGGCTGGCGCGGGCGCTCGCCGACTGCACGGGCCTGACCGCGCAGGGTGTCGCGGACCGCATACGGCAGGCGGTGCACACGTTCGCGGAGGCCCCGCCGGACGACGACCTGGCGCTGCTGGTGCTCCAGGCACGCTGAGCTGTTCCGGGAACCGTGGCTGTCCGGGACCCGCGCACGTGGCTGTCCGGGACCCGCGCACGTGGCTGTCCGGGACCCGCGCACGCGGCGGACGGGGATCCGCGCACGTGGCGGACGGGGATCCGCGCACGTAGCGGACAATGGGGCGTATGCCTTCCGTACTGCCTGATGGTGAGCCCATGCCCCTGGACGGGGCGCTGCCCCCGCACGCCCTCACCGGCGCGGGCGACCGGCCCCTCGGGTTCTATCTGCACGTTCCGTACTGCGCCACGCGCTGCGGCTACTGCGACTTCAACACCTACACGGCGACCGAGCTGCGCGGCAGCGGAGGTGTGCTGGCCTCCCGCGACAACTACGCGGACACGCTGATCGAGGAGATCCGGCTCGCCCGGAAGGTCCTCGGCGACGATCCGCGCCAGGTCACGACGGTGTTCGTGGGCGGCGGTACGCCGACGCTGCTGGCCGCCGGCGATCTCGTACGGATGCTGGGGGCGGTTCGGGAGGAGTTCGGTCTCGCGGACGATGCCGAGATCACGACCGAGGCGAATCCGGAGTCCGTGGACCCCGAGTATCTGACAGAGCTGCGGGAGGGCGGCTTCAACCGGTTGTCGTTCGGGATGCAGAGCGCGCGGCAGCACGTGCTGAAGGTGCTGGATCGCACGCACACTCCGGGGCGGCCCGAGGCGTGTGTCGCCGAGGCGCGGGCGGCGGGCTTCGAGCATGTGAACCTGGATCTGATCTACGGCACGCCGGGGGAGAGCGACGACGACTGGCGGGCGTCGCTCGACGCGGCGATCGGGGCCGGGCCGGACCACGTCAGCGCTTACGCGCTGATCGTCGAGGAGGGCACGCAGCTGGCTCGGCGGATCCGTCGCGGTGAGGTGCCGATGACCGACGACGACGTGCACGCCGACCGGTATCTGATCGCGGAGGAAGTGCTGTCGGCGGCGGGGTTCGACTGGTACGAGGTGTCGAACTGGGCCACGTCCGAGGCGGGGCGCTGCCTGCACAACGAGCTGTACTGGCGCGGCGCGGACTGGTGGGGGGCGGGGCCGGGTGCGCACAGCCACGTGGGGGGTGTGCGGTGGTGGAACGTGAAGCATCCCGGCGCGTATGCGGCGGCGCTCGCCGAGGGGCGGTCGCCTGGTGCGGGGCGGGAGGTTCTGCCGGACGAGGACCGTCGGGTCGAGCGGGTGCTGCTGGAGCTGCGGCTCGTCGAGGGCTGCCCGCTGTCCCTCCTGAAGCCGGAGGGGCTCGCGGCGTCGCGCCGCGCCTTGGCGGACGGGCTGCTGGACGCGGCGGCGTACGAGGCCGGGCGGGCTGCGTTGACCCTGCGGGGCCGACTGCTGGCCGACGCGGTGGTCCGCGACCTGGTGGACTGAGACTTCCCCCCACCCCGCCCCTTCCCGACCGGGGCGCAGCCCAGGCCTCGTGTCTCAAGGTGCGGCGGGGCTGGGTTTCGGGGCCGCTGCCCCAGGCCCTGTGTCTCAAGCGCCGACCCCGTGTCTCAAGCGCCGACGGGGCTGGGTTCTCGGGGTGCTGCCCCGGCCCCCGCGTCTCAAGGTGCGGCGGGGCCGGGTTCTCGGGGGCTGCTCCAAGCCCCGCGTCTCAAGCGCCCACCGGGGTGGGTGTTCCCGGTTCCGCCCCGGCTGGACTTCGGGTGGTGGAGCCCCGGGCCTACTCCGGCGGGGCCGTCACGAAGTCGATCAGCTCTTCCACCCTTCCCAGGAGCGCTGGCTCGAGGTCCCGGTAGCTCGTCACCCGCGACAGGATGTGCTGCCACGCCGCACCCGTGTTCGGCGGCCAGCCCAGGGCGCGGCAGACGCCCGTCTTCCAGTCCTGGCCGCGCGGTACGGAGGGCCAGCCCGCGATCCCCACCGACGAGGGCTTCACGGCTTCCCACACGTCGACGTACGGATGGCCCACCACCAGCACATGCGGGTCCGTGACGGATGCCGCGATGCGGGACTCCTTGGAGCCGGGGACCAGATGGTCGACGAGGACGCCCAGACGGGCGTCCGCCGTCGGGGAGAAGTCCGCGACGATGGACGGGAGGTCGTCGACGCCCTCCAGGTACTCGACGACCACGCCCTCGATGCGCAGGTCGTCGCCCCACACCTTCTCGACCAGCTCGGCGTCGTGGCGGCCCTCCACGTAGATGCGGCCCGCGCGGGCGACCCGGGCCCGGGCGCCGGGGACGGCGACCGAACCGGAGGCCGTACGGGTGGGCCGTACCGGGCCGCCGGACGACGGCCGGACCAGCGTGACGACCTTCCCCTCTAGCAGGAATCCGCGCGGCTCCAGCGGGAAGACCCGGTGCTTGCCGAAGCGGTCCTCCAGCGTCACCGTCCCCGCCTCGCAGCGGATCACCGCGCCGCAGAAGCCCGTCGTGACCTCCTCGACGACGAGATCGGGCTCGGCCGGCACCTCCGGCACGGGGGTGGACCGCTTCCACGGTGGGGTCAGGTCGGGGCTGTAACTGCGCATTCCGCAGACGCTACGACACCCCGAACCGCCGGGCCAGCTCATCCCGTTGAGCGCGTACGAAGGCGGCGTCCACCGCCGCCCCGTGCCCCGGTACGTACACCGCGTCCTCTCCGCCCAGCGCGAGCAGCCGGTCCAGCGCCGCCGGCCAGCCGGAGGGGGTCGCGTCCGGGCCCGCCTGGGGGTCGCCCGACTCCTCGACCAAGTCGCCGCAGAAGACGATCGACGGGTCAGCAGCCGTGCCGGGCACCAGTACGGCGAGGTCGTGGCCGGAGTGGCCCGGTCCGGCGTTCACCAGCAGGACCTGGCGGCCGCCGAGGTCCAGGCTCCACTGGTCGGAGACGGTGTGCTGCGGCCGCACCAGCACGTCCGTGGCCTGCGCCGCGTCGGCAGGCGTCACACCGTGGCGGATCGCGTCGTCGCGCAGCACGTCCCGCTCGCGGACGAGTAGCTCGTCGATGCCGACCGCGCCGTACACCTGGACCGCCGAGAACGCCGCCGTGCCGAAGACGTGGTCGAAATGGGGGTGGCTGAGCGCGATATGCGTCACACGGCGGCCGCCGAGAAGGGCCTCGGCCTGGGTGCGCAGCTCGGCGCCCTCACGGAGCGTGGAGCCCGTGTCGTACAGCAGGGCCGCGGTCTCTCCGACGACAAGACCGGTGGTCGCGTCCCAGACAGGCATGCGGCGCCGGCCCACTCCGTCGCCGAGACGTTCCCATCCGAAGTCTTCCCAACTGACGTCCATACGGCGACGCTATCCCGGGCGACCAGCGACGTCTTGCCGGTCCGCGGGGCGGTAGCGTGTCCGATCGCCCTTGCTAGGGGCGTACCTCCCCGCCGTACACTGGCCTGGCACTCAGCCGCAGCGAGTGCCAGGCAGGACCGACCGACCGCCGAGGAACACAGCTGGAGGTGTGCGCGATGCTCAGCGAACGCAGACTCGAAGTGCTGCGCGCCATCGTCCAGGACTATGTCGGGACGGAGGAGCCCGTCGGCTCCAAGGCCCTCACCGAGCGGCACCGGCTGGGTGTCTCGCCGGCCACCGTGCGCAACGACATGGCGGTGCTGGAGGAGGAAGGGTTCATCGCCCAGCCCCACACCAGCGCCGGACGGATTCCGACGGACAAGGGCTACCGCCTGTTCGTGGACAAGCTGGCGGGCGTCAAGCCGCTGTCGTCCCCCGAGCGGCGCGCGATCCAGAACTTCCTGGACGGGGCCGTCGACCTCGACGACGTCGTGGCGCGCACGGTACGGCTGCTCGCGCAGCTGACCAGGCAGGTCGCGGTCGTCCAGTACCCGTCCCTCACCCGCTCGACCGTGCGGCATGTGGAGCTGCTGGCGCTGGCTCCGGCGCGGCTGATGCTGGTGCTGATCACCGACACCGGACGGGTCGAGCAGCGGCATGTGGACTGCCCGGCGCCGTTCGGCGAGACCTCGCTGGCGGATCTGCGGGCCCGGCTGAACAGCCGGGTGGTGGGCCGTCGCTTCACCGACGTGCCGCAGCTGGTGCAGGATCTTCCCGAGTCGTTCGAGCTGGACGACCGGGGCACGGTCTCGACGGTGCTCTCGACCCTCCTCGAAACGCTCGTGGAGGAGACCGAGGAACGGCTGATGATCGGCGGCACCGCCAATCTGACGCGCTTCGGCCATGACTTCCCGCTGACCATCCGGCCCGTCCTGGAGGCGCTGGAGGAGCAGGTCGTCCTGCTGAAGCTGCTCGGCGAGGCCAAGGACTCGGGCATGACCGTGCGGATCGGGCACGAGAACGCCCATGAGGGCCTCAACTCCACGTCCGTGGTCGCGGTCGGCTACGGTTCGGGCGACGAGGCAGTCGCCAAACTCGGCGTGGTCGGACCGACCCGCATGGACTACCCCGGAACGATGGGAGCGGTACGCGCAGTGGCACGTTACGTCGGACAGATCTTGGCGGAGTCGTAAGTGGCCACCGACTACTACGCCGTGCTGGGCGTACGCCGCGACGCATCGCAGGACGAGATCAAGAAGGCCTTCCGGCGGCTGGCGCGTGAGCTCCACCCGGACGTGAATCCGGACCCGAAGACGCAAGAGCGTTTCAAGGAGATCAACGCCGCGTACGAGGTGCTCTCGGACCCGCAGAAGAAGCAGGTCTACGACCTCGGTGGCGACCCGCTCTCCGCCGCGGGCGGCGGGGGCGGGGCCGGTGGCTTCGGCGCGGGCGGCTTCGGCAACTTCTCGGACATCATGGACGCCTTCTTCGGAACGGCGTCCCAGCGTGGGCCGAGGTCGCGGACGCGGCGCGGTCAGGACGCGATGATCCGGCTGGAGGTCGAGCTCAGCGAGGCGGCTTTCGGGACGACCAAGGACATCCAGGTCGACACGGCTGTCGTGTGTACGACCTGCTCGGGCGAGGGAGCGGCTCCCGGTACCTCCGCCCAGACCTGTGACATGTGCCGCGGCCGCGGTGAGGTCTCCCAGGTCACCCGGTCCTTCCTCGGGCAGGTCATGACCTCCCGCCCCTGCCCGCAGTGTCAGGGCTTCGGGACCGTGGTCCCCACGCCGTGCCCCGAGTGCGCGGGCGACGGCCGGGTGCGTTCACGTCGCACGCTCACGGTCAAGATCCCGGCCGGTGTCGACAACGGCACCCGGATCCAGCTGGCGGGCGAGGGCGAGGTCGGCCCCGGCGGCGGCCCGGCCGGCGACCTGTACGTCGAGATCCACGAGCTGCCGCATCCCGTCTTCCAGCGGCGCGGCGACGATCTGCACTGCACGGTGACGATCCCGATGACGGCGGGCGCACTCGGCACGAAGGTGCCGCTGGAGACGCTCGACGGCATGGAGGAGGTCGACATCCGTCCGGGCACGCAGTCGGGGCAGTCGATCCCGCTGCACGGGCGCGGTGTGACGCACCTGCGGGGCGGCGGCCGTGGTGACCTCATCGTCCACGTCGAGGTGATGACGCCGACGAAGCTGGATCCGGAGCAGGAGCGGCTGCTGCGGGAGCTGGCGAAGCTGCGGGGCGAGGAGCGGCCGATGGGGCAGTTCCAGCCGGGGCAGCAGGGGCTGTTCTCCCGCCTCAAGGACGCGTTCAACGGTAGGTGAGGGGGGAATCCCGCTCACCTGGCTCCCCCGGGGTGGGACTTACGGGGGCCTGATGGCCCTGGTTCCCCCGGGGGAGGTGTGGGTGTTTCGCGTCGCGCGTGTCTTCGTTCCGCTCGGGTTGGCGGTGGGGCAGCTTCGTGCCGCGCCGCTTGTTCCGGCCGGGCAGACGCATGCGCTTCCCGCCACGGCCCCTCGCCGCCCTGGCGGCGGAAGCTGTGGCTGAGGCCCCGTTCCCCCGGGTTCCCCCGGCAGGGCGCGGGCAGCTTCCCGCCACGGCCCCTCGTCCCCGGGGCGCGGGAGTTACGGGGGCCTGACGGCCCCCGTCCCCCGCCGGGCGCCGGCGCTTCGCGCCGCGAGCCCGCGCCGACCGAGGCGAGGCCGCGTCGCGCCGCACCCCCGACCCTCTTGGGGGCAGATGCGGGCCGTCCCGCGCCGGATTCGGCCGTGCCGTCGGGACGTGGCACCATGCGGGCATGTCCTCCGCGCTGACCGATCTCTGCCGTTACCCGATCGTGCAGGCCCCCATGGCGGGTGGCGCTTCCTGTCCTGAGCTCGCCGCTGCCGTGTCCGAGGCCGGCGGGTTCGGGTTCCTGGCCGCCGGGTACAAGACGGCGGACGGCATGTACCAGGAGATCAAACAGGTGCGTGGGCTCACCGGCCGCCCCTTCGGCGTCAATCTCTTCATGCCCCAGCCGCATTACGCCGACCCGGCCGCCGTCGAGGTGTACCGGCACCAGCTCGCCGGGGAGGTGAGCTGGTACGACACGCCGCTCGGCGACCCCGACGCCGGACGGGACGACGGGTACGAGGCCAAGCTGGCGATCCTGCGCGACGACCCCGTACCCCTCGTGTCCTTCACCTTCGGCTGCCCCACCCGGCAGACCCTGGACGCCCTCAAGCGCGCCGGGACGCTCACCGTCGTGACCGTCACCACGCCCGAGGAGGCACAGGCCGCGCAGAGCGTGGGCGCCGACGCCATCTGTGTCCAGGGCATCGAGGCGGGCGGCCACCAGGGCACGCACCGCGACGACCCCGCCACCGACGGCGGCGGCATCGGGCTGCTGGCACTGATCGCGCTGATCAGGGAGACCGTACCGCTCCCGATCGTCGCGGCCGGTGGACTGATGCGCGGCAGCCAGATCGCCGCCGCGCTGGCCGCGGGCGCCGACGCGGCCCAGCTCGGCACCGCGTTTCTCGTCTGCCCCGAGTCCGGTGCGAACGCGGTGCACAAGCAGGCCATGACCAATCCGCTGTTCGCCCGCACCGAACTCACCCGAGCCTTCTCCGGACGCCCGGCCCGCGGCCTGGTCAACCGGTTCATGAGCGAGCACGGACGGTACGCGCCCGCCGCATACCCCGAGGTGCACCACCTCACCTCCGGTCTGCGCAAGGCCGCGGCCAAGGCGGGCGACCCACAGGGCATGGCCCTCTGGGCAGGTCAGGGCCACCGGATGGCCCGCGACCTTCCCGCCGGGCGGCTCGTCGAGGTGCTCGCCGCCGAACTGGGCGCCGCGAGCGCCGCTCTCGCCCTGCGGAGTCCCTCATGACCGCCCCGGTGTTCGTCGTCGACCGCGTCACCCCCGGCACCGTCACCCTCGACGGTCCCGAGGGACGGCACGCCGTCTCCGTACGCAGGCTCCGCGTCGGCGAGGAGATCGTGCTGACGGACGGCGCGGGCAACGGCGCCTACGGCACCGTCGCCGCCGTCGAGGGCAAGGACCGTCTCGATGTCACCGTCGCCGAGGTGCGCACGGAGATCGAGCCCTCGCCCCGGATCACCGTCGTCCAGGCGCTTCCCAAGGGCGACCGCGGCGAACTCGCCGTCGAGACCATGACGGAGACCGGGGTCGACGCGATCGTGCCGTGGGCCGCCGCCCGCTGCATCACGCAGTGGAAGGGCGACCGCGGCGCCAAGTCCCTCGCCAAGTGGCGCGCCACGGCGCGCGAGGCGGGCAAGCAGTCGCGCCGGCTGCGCTTCCCGGAGGTCGCGGACGCCGCGACGACCAAGCAGGTTGTGCGACTTCTCGCCGAGGCGGACTTCGCCGCCGTCCTGCACGAGGAGGGCGCCGAGCCGCTGGCCACCGCACAGCTGCCGTCGACCGGCGAGATCGTGCTGGTCGTCGGTCCCGAAGGAGGCGTCTCCCCCGAGGAGTTGGCCGCCTTCGCGGAGGCGGGCGCGAAGCCGTACCGGCTCGGGCGGAGTGTTCTGCGCACCTCCACGGCCGGGACGGCGGCCGCCGCGCTGCTACTGGGCCGTACCGGCCGCTGGTCCTGACCCGGCCGTACGTCCCACCAGCGCGTCGAACAGCGGCCAGCCGTCGATCTCCGCGATGCCGTGCGCGACCGGCAGCAGCCCGCGCGCTGCGGCCTCCTCGAGGAACCGGCGTACGACACCGGGCTCGTGAAGGTTCAGACAGGTGTCGTGGCCGGTGGTGCCGAGCAGGCCGGACGACCAGTACGCGCCGGCCACGATGCGTCCCCGGCCGTCACGGAACACGAACCGCAGCTGGGCGTGCGGGGCTTCGGCGCGGCGCACGGTCAGGATCTCGCGGCACTCCGGGTGGAGATGCCCGACCGACCAGAGCCAGACCTCCGGGCCCACCGTCAGCCGTCGGGGTGTGCGGTCGCGTCTCATCCCCCCACCGTACGCGGCGCGTTGTGACCGCAACTGGTCTACCGCCACCGCAGCGCCGGTGGGACGCTGCCGGGCATGGGCGCGTACACACGGGTACTGGCAGCGATCGGTCTGGCCGGCGCCGCGGCCCTCGGCGCCGTGGCGTGCGAACCCGGCACGGGCGGCGGGCTGAGCGCGATGGCGGTGTCCTTCACGACGGACGCCGCAGGTACCCGCGCGCTGGAGCGCGCCGGTGTCCAGGTGCGCTGGCTCAGCTGTACGACCACGCTCAGTACCGGTCACACGGCCTCCCCTTCGGCACCGGCCGTCGCCACCGTCGCATGCGAGGGCGAAACCGATGGGGAAGGGACCGGCCGGAAGATCATGATCAACGGCAAGGTCACCCAGGAGATCGACGGGCGCTGCGTACGCGGCGACCTGAAGGCCAAGGCGGGCGGCCGTACGGTGTTCCACGTCGGTGTCCTCGGCGACTGCAGCGCTCCGACACCCACGCGGGTCCCCGGCGGCGACGGCCCGCCCCGCCCCACGGTCACCGTGACGGTGACCGTCACCGAAACCCGTACCCCGGGCAAGTAGCCCGGCGCCCCGGCACCGATAGCATGCAGATCCATTGATCGTCGGAGTCATGAAGGGGCCGGACCATGGCGGGAGAACCGCAAGCCGACTGCCTGTTCTGCAAGATCGTCGCGGGGGAGGTCCCGGCCACCGTCGTACGCGAGACCGAGACGACCGTCGCCTTCCGCGACATCAATCCGCAGGCGCCGACGCATGTGCTTGTCATCCCCAAGTCGCACTACCCGGACGCCGCCACGCTCGCCGCGGCCGAGCCCACCGTCGTCGCCGACATACTGCGCGAGGCGGCCGAGGTCGCGGCCGAGGACAAGGTGGACGCCACCGGCTTCCGTGTCGTCTTCAACACCGGCAGCGGCGCGGGGCAGACCGTCTTCCACGCGCACCTCCACGTCCTCGGCGGGCGCGGCTTCAACTGGCCGCCCGGATAGTCACCGCATGTCCGTACGAGAACTGGTCGTGCTCGGCACCGCCAGCCAGGTCCCGACCCGGCACCGCAACCACAACGGCTATCTGCTGCGCTGGGACGGCGAAGGCATCCTCTTCGACCCGGGCGAGGGCACCCAGCGGCAGATGCTGCGGGCCGGCGTCGCCGCGCACGACATCAACCGCATCTGTGTCACGCACTTCCACGGCGACCACTCCCTCGGTCTCGCCGGGGTGATCCAGCGCATCAACCTCGACCAGGTGCCGCACCCGGTGACCGCGCACTACCCGGCGAGCGGGCAGCGCTTCTTCGACCGGCTCCGCTACGCGACCGCCTACCGGGAGTGCGTACAGCTCACGGAGGCGCCGGTCGCCACCGACGGCGTGCTCGCCGACACCTCCTCGTACACCCTGGAGGCGCGCCGGCTCTCGCATTCCGTGGAGTCGTTCGGCTACCGGCTGACCGAACCCGACGGCCGCCGCATGCTGCCCGAGCGGCTCGCCGCGCACGGCATCAAGGGCCCCGACGTGGGCCGCATCCAGCGCGAGGGCGTACTCGGCGGCGTCACCCTGGAGGAGGTGAGCGAGGTACGGCGCGGCCAGCGTTTCGCGTTCGTCATGGACACCAGGCTGTGCGAGGGCGCGTACGAGCTGGCCGAGGGCTGCGACATGCTCGTCATCGAGTCGACGTTCCTCGACGAGGACCATCTGCTGGCCACCGACCACGGCCACCTCACCGCCGGTCAGGCGGCTCGCGTGGCGCGCGATGCGGGCGTACGGCACCTCGTCCTGACACACTTCTCGCAGCGCTACAGCGAGCCCGAGGAGTTCGAGCGGCAGGCCCGGGCAGCCGGCTTCGACGGCGAACTCTCCGTGGCCCAGGACCTCGTCCGGGTCCCCGTACCCAAACGCGAACTCTGAGCGAGCACCGATGTCACTCCCCAAGGCCGAACTGCACCTGCACATCGAGGGCACCCTCGAACCCGAACTCGCCTTCGAACTGGCCGAGCGCAACGGCGTCCGGCTGCCGTACGCCGGCACCGAAGACCTCCGCAAGGCGTACCTCTTCAGCGATCTGCAGTCCTTCCTCGACCTGTACTACGGGCTGATGGCGGTCCTGCACACCGCGAGCGACTTCACCGACCTCGCCGACGCGTACCTCGCGCGCGCGGCGGCCCAGGGCGTACGGCACGCCGAGATCTTCTTCGACCCACAGGCGCACACCGGCCGCGGCATCCCGATCGGCACGGTGATCGAAGGGCTCGCGCACGCGCTGGACCGGAGCGAGGAGCGGCACGGCGTCTCCACGCAGCTGATCATGTGCTTCCTGCGCGACGAGTCCGCCGAGTCGGCCATGGAGACGCTCGACGCGGCGAAGCCGTACCTCCACCACATCAGCGCGGTCGGCCTGGACTCGGCCGAGGTCGGGCATCCGCCCGCCAAGTTCCGCGAGGTGTACGCGGCCGCCGAGTCCCTCGGACTGCGCAAGGTCGCCCACGCCGGCGAGGAGGGCCCGCCCGCGTACATCCGGGAGGCCCTGGACGTTCTCGGTGTCGAACGCATCGACCACGGCCTCCGCGCGATGGAGGATCCGGAACTGGTCGAACGCCTCGTCCGTGACCGGGTACCCCTCACCGTGTGCCCGCTGTCGAACGTCCGCCTGCGCGCCGTCGACACCCTGGAGGACCACCCGCTGCGCTCGATGATGGACGCCGGGCTGCTGGTGACCGTCAACTCCGACGACCCCGCGTACTTCGGCGGCTATGTCGGCGACACGTTCCACGCGGTACGGGAGGCGCTGGGCCTGAGCCAGGACCAGCTGCGCGAGCTGGCCCGCAACTCCTTCCGGGCCGCGTTCCTCGACCATGACGAGGCCCGCCGGGAGCGGTACCTGGCGGACGTCGAGTCGTACGACTTCGACACCGACTGACGCGGGCCGGTCAGGACGCCAGGACCTTCGAGGACCGGTCCCGCAGGAGCCGGCGCCGACGGGCCCGCACCCGTGTCGTCACCGGTACCGGGATCTCCGCGACCGGCTGTTCCGGGGCGCCGATCTGGGGGACCCGGGCCCCCGACGGGGCGCCCGTCGTGAGGGCGACCACCGCGGCCGGGGCGCCGCCGCGGCGGCGGATGGCGCCGGGGACCAGCGGGCGGCCCGAGGTGTGGAGGGCCACCGCGGTCATCGGCACCGCCACCAGGAGCAGCAGGGCGCACAGCACCAGCCCCATCCCCGGGTATCCCGCGTGCTCGGAGAGCAGGCTGCCGGTGAGCGGTCCGCACGCGACGCCCAGCGACGACGCGGAGCCCACGAGCACCGCCCACCGGCCGCGCGGGTCGAGCGACGCGGCGAGTCCGATCAGATACGACAGGACCGCGGGGTAGAAGACGTTCCACAGGATCTCGCCCGTGGCGAAGGTCATCAGACCCCGCGCCGACGAACTGACCACGATGCAGCAGGCGATGAGGGCCGTGCCCGCGCCGATCGGGATCGCCCGGCCGAGCCGTGCCCCCAGCGCGCCCGCGCCGAGGACGCCCGCGAGCCCCGCACCCAGCGCGACCGCGAAGACCGCGCCGACCGTGACCTCGCTCAGCCCCGCCTGGGTGACCCCGATCCGCCCGCTCACGCCCCACAGGGCGTTCTGCGCCATCGACCAGCAGAGCATGGCGCCCGCGAGAACCGCCCCCGAGCGCACCCGGGGCAGCCGGGGCGGCCCGGTCCGTGGGCTCTGGCCGCTCACCCGTGCGCCGGCCGTGTCGAGCCGTCCCGTCGCGGGCCACACCAGCACCGCGGCGAGCGCGAGCGCCGCGAACGGCACCGCGTGTCCGCCCCCGAGCCGCGGGAGCGTGAGATACAGGACCCCCGCGGACGCCGACACCGCGAGCAGCCCGAGCGACGAGGCGCGGTGCGGGTCGCGCTGCGTGGCGATTCCGGCCGCGGCGACTGCCGTCGCCGTACCCGAGCCGAGGCCGCCCACCGCGGTCCCGGCGACCACCAGCGGTACGGACGAGGCCAGCGCAGCGGTCCCGTACCCGGTCAGGGCGAGCAGCAGGCCCAGCCGGGAGAGCCGCCGCGGCCCGTGCCGCTCGACCCGCGAGGCCAGCACGAAGCCCGCAACAGCAGAGTGCAGCAGCAGCGTCGAGCCGACGAGCCCGGCCTGGGCGGGGGAGAGTCCGAGTCCGGCGGAGAGCCGGCCGACGACGGTCGGCAGGAGATACGCGGCGAGGTAGCCGGCGGCGAAGACGGCGACCAAGGGCCACGCGGCGCGCGGGCGCGAGGGCATGGGCGTTCCCGGGAACAAGGGGGGCGAAGGTGGGGTGGAGCGCCCGGTTTTGCACGGGAACGCGCGCCAATTTGTATCAAGCGTCCCCGGGGCCGGAGAAGATGGAATGGTGTGATGCGGGGCACATTTGGTTTGTGCTGGATCAGTAGGGGTAGTGGCACGCACTCTCTGTGGGCTGCCACCTCTGCGGTGGGGCGAGGATCGGGCACACTGGCCTGATTCGCACCGCTCTTGCAGCGCACCTCGCACCGCGATTCGGGAGCCACCGTGATCACGACCGATGGAGAGCAGCAGCAACGCACCACAGACGTCGACCCGTTGGGCGCGCTGCGCACCGGCGGGGACCCGGAATGCGATGTGTTCCTCACCGGCACGGTCTTCCTCGACATCATCTTCACCGGTCTGGACAGCGCCCCGGTGCGGGGCACCGAGTCCTGGGCACGGGGGATGGGGCAGAGCCCGGGCGGGGTCGCCAACATGGCCACCGCGCTCGCCCGGCTCGGTCTGCGCACCTCGCTCGCCGCGGCCTTCGGCGACGACTTCTACGGCGACTACTGCTGGGACGCCCTGGAGCAGGGCGAGGGCATCGATCTGTCCCGGTCGCGGACCGTGCCCGGCTGGCACTCCCCGGTGACCGTCTCCATGGCGTACGAGGGCGAGCGGACGATGATCTCGCACGGTCACGAGGCCCCGCCGCCGGAGGACAACGGCGCCCCGTTCCACCCGGTGCCGCCGCGCGCACGGGCCGCCGTCGCCTCCCTCGCGCCCGACCGCCGCGAGGGCTGGATCGCCGAAGCGGCCGGCCGGGGCGCGCGGATCTTCGCCGATACCGGCTGGGACGACACCGGCCGCTGGGATCTTGCGTCACTGCTCGATCTGGAGTTGTGCGAGGCGTTCCTGCCCAACGCGCAGGAGGCGATGCGCTACACCTGCACCGACTGCCCCCGGGCCGCGGCCCGGGCACTGGCCGACAGGGTGCCGGTCGCCGTCGTCACGCTCGGCGCGGAGGGCGCGTACGCCGTGGACGGTGCGACGGGGGAGACCGCGGAGGTCCCGGCGATCGCGGTGGAGGCGCTGGATCCGACGGGAGCGGGCGATGTCTTCATGGCCGGTTTCGTCACGGGCACGCTCGCGGGCTGGCCGCTCGCGGACCGGCTCGCCTTCGCCGGGCTGATCGCCGCACTGTCCGTGCAGGAGTTCGGCGGCTCGCTGTCCGCGCCCGGCTGGTCGGAGGTGGCGGCCTGGTGGCAGTACGTGCGGGGCTGCTCCGACCAGGACCCGGAGGCGCTGGCCAGGTACGCCTTCCTCGCCCGGTTGCTGCCGGCGGCGGCCCGGCCGTGGCCGCTGCGGCGCGCGTTGCCGACGATCGGCTTCCGCCGCTCGGCCTGAGCAAGGGTACCCGGGGGAACTCCCCCACCCCAGGAAAAGGGCTTCGGGACTGTCGGTGCGGGGTCGTACGCTGGTACTCCAGAGGTTGTCGAGCAGCGAGAACCCTGCAACGGGAGGTATGTGCAGGCCACAGAGCCGGCCCATGACTCAGACACCCACAGCCCAGACCCCAGCGCCGGGACAGGCACGAGCCCAGTTCACCGTCCCGGCCAAGCATCCGATGGTGACCGTTCTCGGTTCGGGTGACGCCCTGCTGCGCGTGATCGAGAAGGCCTTCCCGGCGGCCGACATCCATGTCCGGGGCAACGAGGTCAGTGCGATCGGCGACGCGCGGGAAGTCGCTCTGATCCAGCGCCTCTTCGACGAGATGATGCTGGTGCTCCGCACCGGACAGCCCATGACGGAGGACGCGGTGGAACGCTCGATCGCCATGCTCAGGGCGAGCGAGAACGGGACGGGGCCCGACGAGACCCCGGCCGAAGTGCTCACGCAGAACATCCTCTCCAGCCGCGGCCGCACCATCCGCCCCAAGACCCTCAACCAGAAGCGCTACGTCGACGCGATCGACAAGCACACGGTCGTCTTCGGCATCGGCCCCGCCGGTACGGGCAAGACCTATCTGGCGATGGCCAAGGCGGTCCAGGCGCTCCAGTCCAAGCAGGTCAACCGCATCATCCTGACCCGCCCCGCCGTCGAGGCGGGCGAGCGCCTCGGCTTCCTGCCCGGCACGCTGTACGAGAAGATCGACCCGTATCTGCGTCCGCTCTACGACGCGCTGCACGACATGATCGACCCGGACTCGATCCCGCGCCTCATGGCCGCGGGCACGATCGAGGTCGCGCCGCTGGCGTACATGCGAGGCCGTACGCTCAACGACGCGTTCATCATCCTCGACGAGGCGCAGAACACGAATCCGGAACAGATGAAGATGTTCCTGACGCGTCTCGGCTTCGATTCGAAGATCGTCGTCACCGGTGACATCACCCAGGTCGACCTGCCGGGCAGTACCAAGAGCGGCCTGCGCCAGGTCCGGGAGATCCTGGACGGTGTCCCGGATGTGCACTTCTCCATGCTGACGTCTCAGGATGTCGTCCGGCACAAGCTCGTCGGCCGTATCGTCGACGCGTACGAGCAGTACGACAGCCGAAACGGCACCAACGGGAAGTAGACCGAAGAACACCATGTCGATCGACGTCAACAACGAGTCCGGCACAGAGGTCGACGAGCAGGCGATCCTCGACATCGCCCGCTACGCGCTCGCGCGGATGCGTATCCACCCGCTGTCCGAGCTCTCGGTGATCGTTGTGGACGCCGACGCCATGGAGCAGCTCCACATCCAGTGGATGGACCTGCCGGGGCCCACCGACGTCATGTCCTTCCCGATGGACGAGCTGCGCCCGCCGGTCAAGGACGCCGAGGAGCCCCCGCAGGGGCTCCTCGGCGACATCGTGCTCTGCCCCGAGGTCGCCCAGAAGCAGGGCGAGGAAGCGCCGACCCAGCACTCCATGGACGAGGAGCTCCAGTTGCTCACCGTCCATGGGGTGCTGCACCTTCTGGGGTACGACCACGAGGAGACGGACGAGCGCGCCGAGATGTTCGGTCTGCAGGCGGCGATCGTCGACGGCTGGCGGGCGGAGAAGGGCCTGACCGGCCCGTCCCCGGCGCCGACCGTCTCATGAGCCCGCGCATGAGCACGCCCGTCCCGCCCATGAGCACGGCCGTCCCGCTCGTGAGCGTGGCCGGATCATGACCGGCCAACTGATCATCGCCGCGGTCCTGCTGGTCGTCGTCGCCTGGCTGGCGGCGTGTGCCGAAGCCGGTATCGCCCGTGTCTCCAGCTTCCGTGCCGACGAGGCGGTGCGCTCGGGACGGCGCGGCGCCGACCGGCTGGCGCAGGTCGCCTCCGACCCGACGCGCTATCTCAACGTCGCCCTGCTGGTGCGGGTCGCCTGCGAGATGGCCGCCGGGGTGTTCGTCACCTACGCCTGTCTCCAGGAGTTCTCCGAGACCTGGCAGGCGCTGACCGTCGCCATCGGCGTGATGGTCCTCGTCTCCTTCGTCGCCGTCGGGGTCTCCCCGCGCACCATCGGCCGCCAGCACCCGGTGAACACGGCGACGGCCGCCGCGTACGTGCTGCTGCCGCTGGCCCGCGTCATGGGCCCGGTCCCGCAACTGCTGATCCTCATCGGCAACGCGCTGACGCCGGGCAAGGGCTTCCGCAAGGGTCCGTTCGCGAGCGAGGCGGAGCTGCGTGCGATGGTCGACCTCGCCGAGCAGGAGTCGCTCATCGAGGACGAGGAGCGCCGTATGGTGCACTCGGTCTTCGAGCTCGGCGACACCCTCGTACGGGAAGTCATGGTTCCGCGTACCGACCTGGTCGCGATCGAGCGCTACAAGACCATCCGCCAGGCGCTCACCCTCGCTCTGCGCTCCGGCTTCTCCCGTATCCCGGTGACCGGGGAGAACGAGGACGACATCGTCGGGATCGTGTATCTGAAGGACCTGGTCCGCAAGACGCACATCAAGCGGGACGCGGAGGCCGAGCTGGTCTCCACGGCGATGCGCCCGGCGGCCTTCGTGCCCGACACGAAGAACGCGGGCGATCTGCTGCGCGAGATGCAGCAGGAGCGCAACCATGTCGCCGTCGTCATCGACGAGTACGGCGGCACGGCCGGGATCGTCACCATCGAGGACATCCTGGAGGAGATCGTCGGCGAGATCACCGACGAGTACGACCGGGAGCTGCCGCCCGTGCAGGAGCTGGGCGACTCGCGCTACCGGGTCACCGCCCGGCTCGACATCGGCGACCTCGGCGAGCTGTTCGGGCTCGACGAGTTCGACGACGAGGACGTGGAGACCGTGGGCGGGCTGCTCGCCAAGTCCCTTGGGCGGGTGCCGATCGCCGGCGCCAGCGCGGTGGTGGACCTGCCGGACGGGCGCTCGCTCCGGCTGACCGCCGAGGCCACGGCCGGCCGCCGCAACAAGATCGTCACCGTCCTCGTGGAGCCCTCATGACCGACCGGTTGACCGCTGCGCAGCTCAAAGCCCTGTGCCTGGAGCAGAACGCCGCGTCGGAGGACTTCCCCTTCGGCCCGGAACACTCGGTCTTCAAGGTCGCCGGGAAGATGTTCGCCATCAGCGACCTGGACGCCACCCCGCTGAAGATCGCGCTCAAATGCGACCCGGACGAGGCGGTCCGGCTGCGCGCCGAGTACCCGGCGATCGTCCCGGGCTACCACCTCAACAAACGCCACTGGAACACGGTGACGGTGGGCGAACTCCCGGCCCGTATGGTCCGGGAGCTCATCGAGGACTCGTACGACCTGGTCGTGGCGGGCCTGCCGAAGGCGGAGCGGCTCCGCCTCGACCGGCCCTGACCCGCCTCAGGGCCTGTCCGGCGGATCTTGCTGGGCAGCCTGATCCACGGACAGGCCCCAGACACGACCTAGGCGCGCGCCTGCGCAGGCCCACCGCCACCAGCAGCGCCGCCCCCACCACGATCGCCGCGTCGATCGCCAGCACGGTGCGCACACCGTCGTACAGCGCGCCGCCGGTCGTCGCCAGCACACCGAGCAGCGGAATGCCGACGGTGAGCCCCACCTGCTGGGTCGTGGTGACCAGACCGGTCGCCAGGCCCTGCTCCTCGTCCGGCACGCCCGAGGTGACGGTCAGCCCGTACGAGATGATCGCGCCCAGATGGCACATGCTCGCCAGCGAGACCGCGACGGTCGCGAGGACGGCTCCCGACTCCTTGCCGAGGCCCAGCAGGACCGCCACGAACAGGCCCTGGCCCAGCAGCGACAGCGCCAGCGTGCGGCGCGCGCCCAGCCGGCCGATGACCTTCGGGGCGTACATACCGGCGACCACCGACGCCACGCCCTGCACACCGAAGACCAGCCCGGTGCCGGACGCGGAGAGGCCGAGGACCTCCTGCAGATACAGGGTCAGGACGAAGACGACGGTCGACATCATCGAGAAGGTGATCAGCCCGCCCAGGTTGCCGACGGCCACCGTGCGGCGGCGCAGCATCGGCAGCGACACCAGCGGGGCGGCACTGCGCGACTCGACGACCACGAACGCGACGAGCAGGACGAGGCCCGTGGCGAGTGCGCCGAGGACGTCCACGCCGCCGAAGCCCCGCTCGGCCGCCGTGGTCAGCGCGTAGATCAGGGCGAGCAGCCCGCTGGTGACGGCGACCGCACCGGGGAAGTCGAGGCGCGGCCGGTCGGGAGTACGGGACTCCGGCAGCAGGCCCGGTGCGAGCGGCAGCACGATCAGGGTGAACACGGCGAGCAGACCCATCGTGGAGCGCCAGCCGAGCGCGTCGGTCATCACCCCGCCCAGCAGCATGCCGACGGTGAAGCCCAGCGACAGCAGCGTGCCGCTGATGCCCAGGGCCCGGTCGCGCTCCGGCCCTTCGGGGAAGGTGGTGGTCAGCAGGGACATACCCGTCGGCACGATGGCCGCGGCGCCGAGCCCCTGCAGCGCCCGTCCGGCGAGGAACGACGCCGGGTCCCAGGCGAAGGTCGCGAGCAGGGACGCGGCGCCGAAAAGGGCGAGTCCGCCGAGGAACAGCCTGCGGCGGCCGTACAGATCGGCGATCCGGCCGAAGAGCAGCAGAAAGCCGCCGGACGGCAGCGCGAAAGCGGTGACCGCCCACTGCAGGGCGGAGGTGCTCATGCCGAGATCGGCACCGAGCACGGGCAGCGCCACGTTGAGCACGGAGAAGTCGAGGGCGACCATGAACTGCGCGGCGCACAGGACGAACAGGATCAGGCGGGCCCGGCCGGTCAGCCGGACCGGCGCGTTCTCCCGCTGGGGGACGGAGGTGTCGATTGCCATGCTCCGACCCTCCGTCGGCCGGAATACCGGTGGGGAGCCGGTACTTATCCTGTTGGTCGCACCACCACTCAGGGGGAGACGGACGTGACGGGGGACCGGCTGAAGGCGCATCGCCTCGCCGAACTGCGGGAGTTCCTGATGAGCCGCCGGGCCCGGGTCAGCCCGGCGGAGGCCGGACTGCCGGACGGCGGCCCGAGACGGCGTACACCGGGCCTGCGCCGCGAAGAGGTCGCGGTCCTCGCGGGGGTCGGCGTCTCCTGGTACCAGTGGCTGGAGCAGGGGCGGGACATCACGGTCTCGCCGCAGGTGCTGGACTCGGTGGCGCGGGTGCTGCGGCTGAGCGGCGCGGAGCGGCGCCACCTGTACGTGCTGGCCGGGCTCAACCCGCCGCAGCCGGAGGTCGATCCGGGCGAGCAGCACCGCAACTGTGAGGGGTTGCGGCGGCTGATCGACGCCTGGATGCCGTTCCCGGCGCACATCATGGACGCGTACTGGAACACGATCATGTACAACGACGCGGCCGCGATGGTCATGGGCATGCGTCCCGAGATCTCCCAGAACTGTCTGATCACGTTCTTCACCGATCCCCTCTACCGCGCGCGGGCGACGAGCTGGGAGCGGAACGCGGCGACGGTCGTGGCGCAGTTCCGCGGGGCGTGCTCCGAGTGCCCGGACGACGAGGGGTTCCGGGTGCTGGTCGAGGAGGCGAGGGAAGCGAGCGAGGAGTTCGCCGAGCTGTGGGACCGGCGTGACATCGCGCCCGGCGGGCAGGTGCGCAAGGAGATGGAGCACCCGGTGGTGGGCACGCTGTACGTGGAGTCGACGCAGCTGCGGGTGCCGGCCAGGCCGGATCTGACGATCGTGCTCCACACCCCGCTGCCGGAGGCGGACACGGCGGCGAAGCTGGAGTGGCTGGCGTCGCCGGAGGGGCGGCGGGGGTCGATGTATCCGCTCACGGGCTGAGCGGGCGCGCCGCCGCCAGGCCCTGGGGCGAGGGTGCCCGGAGCTGACCGGGGTTGCCGACTTATGCTCGGCACATGACTGAGAGCACCGAACTCGACCCCGAGGACCGCAAGATCATCACGCTGGCGCGCAGCGCCCGCGCCCGCAACGGTGTGCCGGAGGGCGCGGCGGTACGGGACGAGACCGGGCGTACGTACGTGGCGGGCACGGTCGCGCTGGAGTCGCTGCGGCTGAGCGCGCTGCAGACCGCGGTGGCCATGGCGGTGGCGAGCGGCGCGAAGTCGCTGGAGGCCGCGGCGGTCGTCGCCGAGACCGACACGGTCGCGGACGCCGACCGCGCGGCGGTCCGCGATCTCGGCGGCCCGGCGACCCCGGTCCTGCTGGCGGGCCCCGACGGGGTGCTGCGTACGACGGTGACGGCGGGCTGACGATGCCCCGTGCCTCGCGCACCTGGGCGCGCGTGGCCCTGGTGGTCGGCCTCGTCGGCGTCGTGATCAATCTGACCGACTGGGCCGTCTCCGGCAGGGTGGCCGCGTCCGACGCGTTCCCGCTCTTCCTCGCGGCGGCCGCGGGCGCCGAACTGACCACCGGCCCCCGCCGCCGCGCCCTGCGCGCCGCGGCGGGCGTGGTCCTCCTGGCAGCCGGCCTCGCCGCCGGCATCACCGCCGCCACCGGCCTGATCCGCGGCGGGCCCGTCGACTGGCTGGGTCTGACGCTCGGCGTGCTCGTGGTGCTCTACGCGGTGGTGATCACGGCAGCGCTGGTGACACGCCGCCGCGAACAGGGCTCGTCCCCGGCCTGACCCCGGCCGGCCGTGTACCTCGGGCGTCCCGCGCTGCGGGCCCGGCCGTCTGCCGGTCGTCTGCCCGGCCGACCGTGCCCTTCGGGCGTCCCGCGCGGACGTGGGCTCCTTTCCCCGCCCCGCCCCTTCCCGCTGTGTCGATGTTCGGCTCCGTCGCGCGGGGGCTCCGCCCCAGACGCCGCGCCTCAAACGCCGGCGGGGCTCACTTTGAGCGGAGTGCGTACGGGGTCTGGGGGCTTGCCCCCAGTTACGGGAAAGCCGCACCCCGCTCTCACCGGCCGACGTCACCTTCCGTGGCGCCGGTCTCTCAACTGACCTGCGGAAACACCGATCTTGACAGTATCTGATGGGTCATCAGTCGGTGCATTTCGATTCCATTGACTTCTCTTCCCCCCGCCACGTCAATGGCGCCCACCGACTGAAGGGGGAAGCACATGGCATCCCAACGATCCGCTCAGCGAAGACACCGCTGGGCAGCCGTTCTGGGGGTGACCGCGCTCGCGGTCACCGGCGGCGGGTTCCTCATCGCCCCCGCCCACGCCCAGGTGGCGGCCGCACAGGCGGTCGACTTCCCGACGCACTGCGTACCGCCGCCGATCGCCGGCATCCCGCCCATCGACGGCACGACCACCGCCGAGATCACCGTCGACAACGCCGCACCCAAGGTCGGTGACACGGTCACCGTCACGTACACCGTGACCAAACCCGCCGCCGGCAACCCCGTCGACATCGCCCTCCCGGCCGACATCATGACGCCCACCGGCAAGGTCACCCTCGGCGGTGCCCAGACCGGCAGCGTCACGATGACCGGCCCGAAGAAGAACCCGCCGGTGCCGGGCAAGGCGCCGTTCCCGTCGTTCTCCATGACCGGTACGTTCACGGTCACCGCGCCCGGCACGACCACACTCTCGCCCGGCGACTACAACATCCACACCAGCTACATCATGGAGCTGGACACCCCCTGCACGGTGACGAACCCGCCCGCACCCGTCTCCCAGACGATCGTCGCCACCCCGCAGTCCGTCCCCAACGAGCGCGCCATCCAGCTCGCTACGGCGTCCGGTAAACCGGGCGACAAGGTCACGGTCACCGGGACCAAGTTCGCCCCGGGCGCCGATGTCACCGTGGCCGGCCGCTCCGGAGCGGCGGAGACCGCCGACAAGACGACGGTCAAGGCGAGCTCCAGCGGCTCGTTCACCGCGCAGCTCACGGTGAACGACAAGGCCACCTCCGGCATCGTCGCGTACGAGGGTGCCGCCTGGAATGCCGACAAGGGCGCGGGCCCGGCGGCCTACACCGTCATCGACGACACCCCGCTCCCCGCCAACAGCCAGAAGCTGAACTCCTCCGTCGCGGCCGGAACCCTCTCGATGACCCAGGCCGGGGACACCGTCCAGCTGACGTCGGTCGACTTCGGCAAGGGCGGCGCCTCCACCGGTGACCTGAACGCGGTGACGGTCAAGGACTTCCGCGGCGGCCCCGCGGGCTGGTCCCTGACCGGCAAGGTCACCGACTTCACCGGACCCGGCGGAAAGATCGACGCCGGCAAGCTCTCCTGGACCCCGTCCTGCACCACCAAGGCGGGCAGCCCCAGCACCTGCGCGGCGGGCACCGCGGGCGTGGTCGGCAGCGCCGGCGCGACCCTGGCGTCCACCCCCAACGCGGCGTTGACCGGCGGTGAGTTCACCGCGGCCGCGAAGGTGTCGCTGGACGTCCCGGCGTTCACCGCCCCCGGCGCCTACGCGGGCGTGCTGACCCTCACCCTCACCTGACACCCACGGCGGGCCGGGCGCGCACCCGGTCGGCCCGCCCCGACCCCGGGGGTTTCCGCACCGTGCGAAAGCTGTCCGCACTCCTTCTCGCCCTGTCCGCGTTCCTGTACGGCACCCCGGGCGCCGCCCACGCCGCCGACAACGGCGAGTGGTCCGTCGAGCCCGCGGCCTCCGAGCTGGGCCGCCGCCCGTACTTCTATCTCTCCGCCGACCCCGGCACCACGCTCACCGACCAGGTCACCGTCAGCAACAGGACCGCCGCCTCCCTGACCTTCGTGCTGTACGCCGCCGACGCGTACAACACCGCGCGGGACGGCGGCTTCGCCGTACGTACCCGCAAGGAGCGGCAGCGCGGCGTCGGCGCCTGGGCGAAGCCGGCGCGCGACCGGGTCACGGTCCCGGCACGCTCCTCGGTCACCGTCCCGTACACGCTCACCGTCCCCGGGACCGCCGACCCCGGCGACCACCCGGGAGCACTGGTCGCCCTCGACGAGCGCATCGCCGCGGGGAGCGGCGGAGCCGTCGCCGTGGGCATCCAGCGGGCCGTCGGCGCCCGGGTCTACCTCCGGGTGAACGGCCCGACCGTGCCCGCCCTGTCCGTCGAGGACGTGACGTACGCCCCCGACAAGCCCCTGCTGCCCGGTGCCGGCGACAGCAGCGCGGTCATCTCGTACACGCTCCACAACCGGGGCAACGTCACTCTCAACCCCAAGGTCGCCCTGCGCGCCGAGGGAGTCTTCGGCCGTACGCTCCTGGCCCGCGAGCTGACGAAGATCCCCAGCGAGCTGCTGCCGCGCCAGAAGATCCGGCTCACGGAGAGCTGGGCGGGAGCGCCTCAGCTCGACTGGGGCGAGGTCACACTGACCGCGAGCGCACGGGACGTGCGTGAGTCCGCGGCGGTGTCCTTCGTCGCCCTGCCGTGGCTGGTCGTGGCCGCCCTGCTGGCGGCCGGGACCGGCACGGTGACGTGGCTCCGCCTGCGGCACCGGAGGGTGCGCGGTACGTGAGGGCGTGGAGTGCCGGGTGCCGCGGTACGTGAAGGCGTGGCGTGCCGGGGATGCCGCGGTGCGTGAGCGCGGGTGTGCCCAGGGTGCGCGGTACGTGAGTGTCCCGGGATCGGGGAGAATGGCCCGCATGAGCGTTCACACCCCTGGATCCGAGGCCCCGCACCGCGCCGGCTTCGCCTGCTTCGTCGGCCGCCCCAACGCGGGCAAGTCCACCCTCACGAACGCTCTGGTCGGCCAGAAGGTGGCGATCACCTCCAAGAAGCCGCAGACCACCCGGCACACCGTCCGCGGCATCGTGCACCGCCCCGACCTGAACGCGCAGCTCGTGCTCGTCGACACCCCCGGCCTGCACAAGCCGCGCACGCTGCTCGGCGAGCGGCTCAACGACGTCGTACGGACGACCTGGGCCGAGGTCGACGTGATCGGCTTCTGTCTGCCGGCCAACGAGAAGGTCGGCCCGGGGGATCGTTTCATCGCCAAGGAGCTCGCCGGGATCAAGAAGACCCCGAAGGTCGCGATCGTCACCAAGACCGACCTGGTCGACTCCAAGACGCTGGCGGAGCAGCTGATCGCCATCGACCGGCTCGGCCAGGAGCTCGGCATCGAGTGGGCGGAGATCGTCCCGGTGTCCGCGGTCGGCGACAAGCAGGTCGCGCTCCTCGGTGACCTCCTCGTCCCGCTCATGCCGGAGAGCCCCCCGCTCTACCCGGAGGGCGACCTCACCGACGAGCCCGAGCAGGTCATGGTCGCCGAGCTGATCCGCGAGGCCGCGCTCGAAGGCGTACGGGACGAACTGCCGCACTCCATCGCGGTCGTCGTCGAGGAGATGCTGCCCCGCGAGGACCGCCCGGCCGACAAGCCGCTCCTCGACATCCACGCGAACGTCTACATCGAGCGCCCCAGCCAGAAGGGCATCATCATCGGCCCGAAGGGCAGCCGCCTCAAGGAGGTCGGCATCAAGTCCCGCAAGCACATCGAGGCGCTGCTGGGCACGCCGGTCTTCCTCGACCTCCATGTGAAGGTCGCCAAGGACTGGCAGCGGGACCCGAAGCAGCTGCGCAAGCTGGGTTTCTGACCTCCGCGCCGGGGCCCGCGCGCAAGGGGCCCTCCCTCGGCCCCGGGCCGGATGTCCATCACGCTGCTGCTGCCCATAACAGCGTTACCCTGCTGCCGTGTCATCCGCGAACTCCGTACGCCGTCGGCTGCTCGACGAAGCGGCCCGCATCCTCGCCGAACAGGGTCCGGCCGCCCTCAGCGCCCGTCGCCTGGTCAAGGAGGTCGGCGCCTCCACGATGGCTGTCTACACCCACTTCGGCTCGATGTCCGAGCTCGTACGGGAGCTGATGCGCGAGGGCTTCGCACGCTTCCGCGCCCGCGCCGAGTCGGTGACGGGTGACTCCGATCCGGTCGTCGAACTCGCCGCGCTCTGCCGCTGCTACCAGGACTTCGCGCGCGCCGAACCCGACGTCTACGCCGTGCTGTTCGGCGGCGCCGGCCTCGCCGGCTTCGTGCTCACCGAGGACGATCGCCGCATGGGGGTGTCCGTCCTGCGCCTGCCCCGGGACGCGATCCGGCGCTGCGTCGCCATGGGCCGCTTCCGCTGTGAGGCGGACCCGGACCTCCTGGTCCGCCAGCTCTTCGCCCAGATGCACGGCCTCGCCCAACTCGCCCGGACCGGCTACATCATGGGCGACTACACACCTGACCAGGTGCTGGCGGGCGCGCTCCGCGACTTCGCCGTCGCGGCGGGCGACGCCCCGGGCCTCGCTGCGGCCTCGGTCGCGACGGGTCTCGGCACGCCCGGAGAGACGCGCCGCCCCGGAGCCCGGCCTCCGAGCCCTGCCCCGGAGCCGCAGCCGCAGCCGGATCCGGATCCCGATCCCTGCAAGGACTAGGAGCCTTCCTTCAGCACCCGCGAGATGAGCGACCGCTGCGCCTCCGTAAGCCGTGGATCCGCGCAGTACACCGTCTTGTCGTCCACCGTGATCTGGTACTGGAATCCGTCCGGCACCCCCACCGGCGGCGTGCCCCGGCCGTCACTCACGGCCTGGTCGGCCAGGGCATGCCACTCCTGGGCGTCGGGCCGCCCCGAGGTGTCCACCTCGGAGACCCGCTCGATGCCGGCGAAACCACCCGTGCGTCGCACTTGAATACGCATGGGTCCTGTCTAGCCTGTCCCGGGCGGATCCGCCTCCGTCGGCGGCCCACCTGGCTTCTGTCCTGGGGCCTGCCCGGTGGATCAAGCCTTAGGGCAGGCAGGACGGCCAGGACAGGGCAGGACAGGCAGCCCGGACAGGACAGGCCTCAGGCCGTGGCCACCCCGACCTGCGACCAGGCCTTCAGCACCGCCTCGTGCTCCTCGCCCTCGCCGTACCGCGCGGCCGACGCCGCGACCGTGGCCTTGGCGAAGTCCGTGAAGGAGGCGTCGACCTCAAGGCTCCCCGAGGTCATCGTGTCGTACCAGATCTGCCCCGCCCGCTCCCACGCCTTGCCGCCGAGCTGCGTGGCGAGCAGGTAGAACGCGTGGTTGGGGATGCCGGAGTTGATGTGGACACCGCCGTTGTCCCGGCCCGTCCGGACGTAGTCGTCCATCGTCGCGGGCTGCGGGTCCTTGCCGAGGACGTCGTCGTCGTACGCCGTACCCGGCGCCTTCATCGACCGCAGCGCCACCCCGGTCACGCCCGGTGCGAGCAACCCGGCGCCGATCAGCCAGTCGGCCTGGTCGGCGGTCTGGTCGAGGGTGTACTGCTTCACCAGCGAGCCGAAGACGTCCGAGACCGACTCGTTCAGCGCGCCCGGCTGGCCGAAGTACGTGAGGTTCGCCGAGTACTGGGTGAAGCCGTGTGCCAGCTCATGGGCGATGACGTCGACCGGCACGGTGAAGTCGAGGAAGATCTCGCCGTCCCCGTCGCCGAACACCATCTGCTCGCCGTTCCAGAAGGCGTTCCCGTAGTTCTCGTCGTAGTGGACGGTCGCGTCGAGCGGCAGGCCGTTGCCGTCGACGGAGTTGTGCCCGTACGCGGAGAGCAGCAGCTCGAAGGTCGCGCCGAGGCCCGCGTACGCGCGGTTGACGGTCGCGTCCTGGCCGGGCTCGTCGCCCTCGGAGCGCACCTTCGTACCCGGCAGCGCGGTCTTGTGCTCCGCGTCGTAGAGGGTGCGCCGGGGCTTCGCCCCGGTCTCCCGGCCGACCGGGGCGGCCGCGCCGACGACGGTGGTCAGCCGGCGGCCGGTGCGGTGCCCGGCGTCCGCGATCAGGGTGCGGCGGGCGGCCGCGGCGATCGCGGGATCGTCGGCCTGGGCGAGCTTGTCGAGCAGGTGCGGCGGCACGATGCCGCAGAAGACAGGCGTGAAGGAATCCATGTCTGGCAATGTGGCAGTGGGTCATGACGCTGTCACTACCTGCGACGATGATTAGTAAAATAGGGTGATAGTTCACATTTGCCCGTTACTGATCGGTCGTCCCGCATACTGAAACGGGACCGGCACTTCCGCCAAGGCTCAGCTAGGCTCGTCCGCATCATGCGTTTCGGGCTGCTTCTCCTTAGCTGCCGCGGCGAGGGCCTGTAGTCGTAGGCCGACCCCCTCCCCGCGGAGTCTGGTGCTGCTTCGAGAGAGTGCGACCAAGTCGGCCGTCCCGCCCCAGCAGGACCCCCGAGGAGCCCTACGCAATGTCACAGTCGCAGTGGATCGGCCGCCCCACCCCGATCACCAACACGACGCACACCCAGAAGCCCTCCGGCATGCCGATCCACAAGTACGGGCAGTACGAGGCCGTGGACATCCCGGACCGTACGTGGCCGGAGAAGCGGATCACCAAGGCGCCCCGCTGGCTGTCCACCGACCTGCGCGACGGCAACCAGGCGCTGATCGACCCGATGAGCCCGGCGCGCAAGCGCGAGATGTTCGACCTGCTCGTCCGAATGGGTTACAAGGAGATCGAGGTCGGCTTCCCCTCGTCGGGTGAGACGGACTTCGCGTTCGTCCGCTCGATCATCGAGGAGGGCGCGATCCCCGAGGACGTGACCATCTCCGTCCTGACCCAGGCCCGCGAGGACCTGATCGAGCGCACTGTCGAGTCGATCGTCGGCGCGAAGCGCGCCACCGTGCACCTGTACAACGCGACGGCGCCGACGTTCCGCCGGGTCGTCTTCCGCGGCTCCAAGGACGACATCAAGCAGATCGCCGTCGACGGCACCCGTCTGGTGATGGAGTACGCCGACAAGCTGCTGGGCCCCGAGACGACCTTCGGCTACCAGTACAGCCCGGAGATCTTCACCGACACCGAGCTGGACTTCGCCCTGGAGGTCTGCGAGGCCGTCTGTGACGTCTGGCAGCCCGGTCCCGGCCGTGAGATCATCCTGAACCTGCCGGCCACCGTGGAGCGTTCCACGCCGTCCACGCACGCGGACCGCTTCGAGTGGATGTCCCGGAACCTGACCCGCCGCGAGTACGTCTGCCTGTCCGTCCACCCGCACAACGACCGCGGTACGGCCGTGGCCGCCGCCGAGCTGGCGATCATGGCGGGCGCGGACCGTATCGAGGGCTGCCTGTTCGGCCAGGGCGAGCGGACCGGCAACGTCGACCTGGTCACCCTGGGCATGAACCTGTTCTCCCAGGGCGTCGACCCGCAGATCGACTTCTCGCAGATCGACGAGATCCGTCGCACCAGCGAGTACTGCAACCAGATGGAGATCCACCCGCGCCACCCCTACGCGGGCGACCTGGTCTACACCGCCTTCTCCGGCTCCCACCAGGACGCCATCAAGAAGGGCTTCGACGCCATGGAGGCCGACGCGGCCGCCCAGGGCCCGGGGGTGACGACCGACGACATCGAGTGGGCCGTCCCGTACCTGCCGATCGACCCGAAGGACGTCGGCCGCTCCTACGAGGCGGTCATCCGCGTCAACTCGCAGTCCGGCAAGGGCGGCATCGCCTATGTCCTGAAGAACGACCACAAGCTGGACCTGCCGCGCCGGATGCAGATCGAGTTCTCCCGCATCATTCAGGCCAAGACCGACGCCGAGGGCGGAGAGGTCACGCCGAAGGAGATCTGGTCGGTCTTCCAGGACGAGTACCTGCCCAACCCGGTCGACGCCGAGGCCCGCTGGGGCCGGATCCAGCTGCGTTCCGGCCAGACCACGTCGGACACGGACGGCACCGACACCCTGACGGTCGAGGCGGTCGTGGACGGCGTGGACACCGTCCTGACCGGCTCCGGCAACGGTCCGATCTCCGCGTTCTTCGACGCACTGGCCGCGATCGACGTGGACGCCCGGCTGCTGGACTACCAGGAGCACACGATGAGCGAGGGCGCCTCCGCGCAGGCCGCCTCGTACATCGAATGCGCCATCGACGGAAAGGTCCTGTGGGGCATCGGCATCGACGCCAACACCACGCGCGCCTCGCTGAAGGCGGTCATCTCGGCCGTCAACCGCGCGGCCCGCTGACGCAGACGCCGCCTCCGTACCCGAACCCCGTCCCTGTCGCAGGGGCGGGGTTCGGCCATGTCCGAGCGAAGTGACGCATGGGTACTGACGCCACATCATCGATGTGGCTAACATCACGTCAACGCGGCGACGTTGCCGTGGGGGCACCACCCGTGCCCGACGGGCCACGGGGGATTCACGGAGGTGCGACGTGCTGCCAGCCCGAGGACGAAGCGGCCGAAAACCGCGCATCCACGGTAATCGTGGCCTTCGCGTCTTCGGTGTGCGTACGTCCTGGAGCACGATCGGTGACGGCGAGTTCTTCTGCCCCGACTGCGGAGGCGACCGCAACTACCGCCGCCGCAGCGGCCGCCGCCGCTTCACCGTGCTCGGCGTCCCCGTCCTGCCACGCGGCTACGCGGGCCCGGTCGTCGAATGCGCGGCCTGCCACGCCCACTTCGGCACGGAAGCCCTCGACCACCCCACCACCGCCCGCTTCTCCGCGATGCTCCGCGACGCCGTGCACACCGTCGCCCTCGCCGTTCTCGCCGCCGGCGGCACCTCCTCCCGCACGGTCCGGCAGACCGCCGTCGCCACCGTCCGCGCCGCCGGATTCAGCGACTGCACCGAGGACCAGCTGACCACGATGGTCGAGGCCCTGGCCGCCGACACCGGCCGCTTCATCACCGACACCGGCCCTTGTGGCGCCGCCCTCGCCATCGAACTCCACGAGGCACTGGAGCCGCTCACCCCGCATCTGGCCCCGGCCGGCCGCGAATCGATCCTTCTGCAGGGCGCGGGCATCGCGCTCGCCGACGGCCCGTACATCCCGGCCGAGCGGGACGTTCTGACGACGGTCGGTAACGCGCTGCAGCTGTGTGCCGACGACACGGCGCGGCTGCTGGCGGCGGCGCGTACGCCGTCGCCGTAGGCCTGCGGCCTGCGGTCGCCTGCGGCCCGGCACTCCCCGGCGGTCAGGCGCCGACGGTCCCGTCGATCCCCTCGCGCAGGAAGTCGGCGTGCCCGTTGTGCCGGGCGTACTCGTGGATCAGGTGCAGCATCACCAGCCGCAGCGACACGTCCTCGCCCCACCTCGGCTGGTACCCGGTGACGTCCAGTGACTCCGCCTCTGCCTCGATCCGGCGGGCGTGATCGATCTCGGTCCGCCAGGTCTCGAACGCCTCCGACCGCGTCGCCGTACGCGCGTCGTACGCGACCTGGTAGTCGCCCTCCTCCGACCACACCAGCGGGATGTCCTCCCCGTTGATCACACGGCGGAACCACGTACGTTCCACCTCCGCCATGTGCCGCACCAGACCGAGCAGCGACAGCGTCGACGGCGGCATCGACTGCCTGCGCAGCTCCTCGTCGGACAGCCCGTCGCACTTCATGGCGAGCGTGGCGCGGTGGAAGTCGAGATAGGCCCGGAGCATCTCGCGTTCGTTCGCGATCACGGGAGGGGCGATGCGTTCAGTGGTCATGACAGGGACGATACGAGGTGCACTGCGAGATGCACGATGCGAGGTGTCCGACTTCCCCTGGGTCCTCGTGGGTCCTCGTGGGTCCTCGTGGGTCCTCGTGGTTCCAACCGGGCTTCGCCAGAAAGCGGTTGAGGTGCCGGTGCGCCACAATGGACACACGCGTACGTCGGCGGGGGGACGGGGGCACTGTGCGGCGCACTCGCGCGACGGCCGTTGTGGCCACGGGATCGGCTCTCCTCTCGGTGCTGCTCGCGGTTGCCGTGAACGTGGCGACCGGCGGCATCCTTCCCGCGGCCATGGAGCCGCTCGTGCCGCTCGCCTGGCCGCTCGTGGCCGTCCTGGCCGCCGGTACGGCCCTCTTCGCCGTGCACCAGTCACGGGCCCACGGACCGCCCTCAGGGCGGGAACCGGCCGCTCCGGCCCCCGGCGCCCCGGGCCCTGCCGAACTCCCGGCCCCCATAACCGACTTCGCGGGCCGCACCCACGACATCGGCACCCTCCTCCGTCTCGTCCACGAAGGCCACCGGGCCATCGCCGTCACCGGCGCCCCCGGCCTCGGCAAGTCCACCCTCACGGTCCGCCTCGCCCACGAGCTCCGCCCCCTCTACCCCGACGGCCAGCTGTACGCGGCCCTCGGCGCGGGCCGCGGCGAGCCCGCCGCGCCCGCCGCCGTACTGGCCCGCCTGCTCGCCGCCCTCGGCGCACCCGAGGAGGAGCAGTCGGGCGAGCCCGACGCCCTCGCCGCGCGGCTGCGCAGCCGCACCGCGGACCGCCGCGTCCTGCTGGTCCTCGACGATGCCGCCGGCGCGGCCCAGGTGCGTCCGCTGCTCCCGAGCGGTGAGTACTGTCTCGCCCTCATCACCAGCCGCAACGCGCTCCTCGATCTCCCCGAAGCAGCCACGGTCCCCCTCGGCGCCCTCACCGAACGCGAGGCGCTCGCCCTCCTCGCGGCCGTCGCCGGAGCCGACCGCACCGCCGCGGAGCCCGAGTCCGCGCGCATGGTCGTCCACGCGTGCGGACTGCTGCCTCTCGCCGTCCGCATCGCCGCCGCGCGTCTGCGCTCGCGCCCCGCCTGGCCGGTGTCCGAACTGGCCGGCCGCCTCGCCGACGAGCGGGGCCGCCTCGACGAGCTGCGGGTCGGCGACCTCGCCGTCCGCGCGAGTTTCGAAGCCGGCTACGACGCGCTCAGCGACGAGGACCGCCAACTGTTCCGCAGCCTGGGCGCATACCCGGGCTCCCGCCTCACCGCCCGTGTCGCCGCGGCGTCCGCGGACCGGTCGCCGCCCGCCGCCCTGGCGGGACTTGAACGCCTCGCCGACGCCCAGCTCGTCCAGCCCGTCGGCCCGGACCGTTACCGACTCCACGACCTCATCCGCCTGTTCGCCGCCGAGCGGCTCGAACGCGACACCGCCCCGGCCGACCGCCGCGCCGCCCTCGAACGGATCCTCACCGCGTACACCGAGGACGCCGAGCAGCACGGCGGCCATGCCTGGGGCGGCGCCGAGCAGGCCACGATCTCCCTTCTCGTACGCGCGGCAGTGCGCGAAGGCCTCCACCGCTCCGGCTACCAGCTCGCGATGGCCGCCGACCGATGGCTGTGGGACCAGCCGAGCCAGCTCCCGCGCCTCGCCATGTGGGCCACGATCCTCGACGTGGCCCGCCGGGCGGGCGAGCAGGCCTGGGCGGCGCACGCGCTGCGCGGCCTGGGCGCCGCGTATCTGCACGAGGGACGGCTGGGCCAGGCCGTGGACCATCTGCGGATGTCGGTCGCCGTGCAGCAGCGCTCCGCCACCCGCGCCGAACAGATCAAGACCCGTCGGCTGCTCGGTGACGCCCTCGGCCGCGCCGGGCGCTATGACGAGGCGCTGCGGGAGTTCCGGACAGCCGTGGACGGCTACCGGGAAATGGGCCATGAGATGGGCGAGGCGGAGGTCCTGAGCAGCCTCGGTGCCCTCCATCTGCGCCGCCGTCGGCCCGACGAGGCGATCGACTGCCTGGAGACGGCGGTCACCGCCCTCGCCCGTCGCAGCGGCAGCCCCGCGTACCTCGCGGACGCCGAACGACATCTCGGCGCTGCCTATGTCCAGGCCGGCAACTTCGTTCCCGCCGAGCGTTATCTGGGCTCGGCGCTCGCCATGTACCGCCGGAACGACCGGCCGGTGGGGGAGGGCTGGACGCTGTGCGAGCTGGGTCACCTGGAGGAGTGTCGCGGTGCGTACGGGCCCGGCGTCGAGCATCACCGCGCCGCGCTGGCCGTGTTCGCCCGCATCGGCTACGGCATGGGCATCGCGGGCGCCACGGAGGCGATCGGCGACAACCTGCTCGCGCAGGGCGACGAGCCGGGCGCCGACGCGGAGTACCGCCGCGCGGCGACCGTCTACGGCGAACTGGGCGACCACGTCCGCGAAGCCGAGGTACGGCGCAAGCTCAGCTGTTGATCAAGGGCTCAACCATCCCCGCTCACCTGGGTGTTGACTGCACGTCAATGTGACGGACGGGTGTTCGCGTGACATGATTCCGACGCTGCTTACTCGCGAGTAATGACGAGTCATCAGCTGCCACCCCCCTCATCGTTCATCGCCGGAGGACACCCCCGTGCGTAAGCTCACCAGGAGACTCCTGGTTCCCGCGCTGACCTCGCTCGCGCTCGCCGCGAGCGGATGCTCGGCCACCCCCGACCACGCCGCCGACCCCGCGGCCGGGCCCACCCCCGCCGCTGCCACGGCCGCACAGACCGACGGCAGCGAACAGCTCGACGTCGAAGCGGCACCGCAGGGCGCGGCCGCCCCGACGGCCGTGGCCCGGCCGTCGGGCAAGGGCACGAGCGCGAAGAAGAGCGCGCTGAAGGTCGCCGCCTACGACAAGCGCACCCGACGTGCCGTCATATCCGCCCCGCGCAAGAGCGAGAGCCCGTCGGCCGCGCCCACCACCGCGAAGCCCACCGCCGACCCGTCGGCGGACGCCGCTCCCGTCAAGACCGGCGACGTCATCGCCAGCGCGCCTGCGCCCGGCGCCCCCGACGGACTGCTGGCCGAGGTCACCGAGGTCGTCGGCACCACGGACAAGGGCACCGAGGTCACCACCAAGCCCGCCACCCTCAGCAGGCTCCTCGCCGACGACAAGGCCGACGGCGAAGTCCCCGTCGACCCCTCGACCTTCGACGTCGAGCCCCTCGTCAAGGGCGTCAAGCTCTCCTGGGCCAAGACCGGCGGCGCCACCTTCGGCCCCAGCGGGGCGAAGCTCCCCCTCGGCAGCCTGCGCCTCGACGTCGGCGCGGCCCTGGCCACACCCGAGGACGCACCCGTGTCCGCCGCCGCATCCGTTTCCGGCTACGTCCAGCTGGCACCGCAGGTGGAGTTCTCCTACGACGGCAGCGCCGACGGCCAGGCGGGCAAGCCCGGTCCCGGCGGCGCGTTCCTCGGCATGAGCGGCGACTGGAGCGCGCAGTGGGCCCTCAAGGGCCGCGCATCCGCGAAGGCCACCCAGCGCATCCCCTTCGCCAAGCTCCACGCCGACCCGGTGATCCAGGTCGGCCCGGTGCCCGTCGTCGTCAACCTCGACCTGACCTGCTACCTCCAGATCGAGGCCGACGGCCGCATCACCCTCGACGTCCAGCAGAGCGTCAAGGGAGACTTCCGCGTCGGCGGCAGCTACGCGCTCGGCAAGGGCTGGACCCCGGTCTCCACCTCGGAGGTGAAGGGCACCCCGGTGACGGCGACCGTCACCGCCGCGGGCCGCGCGAAGGCCGCCTTGGGCGCCGAGGCGTCCGTCGGTCTGTACGGCATGGTCGGCCTCGCCGCCGACTTCGCCCCCTACGTCCGCGGCGAGGGCGAGGTCACTGCCACCGCGTCGACGGACGGTAGCGCGAGCGTGACCGGCTCCTGGGCCGTCCACGGCGGCTTCGACCTGAGCGGAAACCTCCAGCTCCAGCTCTCCATCTTCGGAACGCCGATCTTCCAGAAGCGCATCCCGCTGGGCAGCCTCCACCGCGAATGGCCGTTGGCGAGCGGGAAGGGCAAGCTCGCCGCCTGACGCTCCCGGTCCCGGGCCACCCGGCCCGGGGCCGGACTTCTGTCAGCCCTTGACCACGCCGTCCACGAAGGCGGCCCAGGCGGCGGCGGGTACGAGGAGGACGGGACCGGCGGGGACCTTGCTGTCCCGGACGGGGACGACGCCGGGGATGTCGTCGAGGACTTCGACGCACTCTCCGCCCTCGCCGTTGCTGTATGTGCTCTTGCGCCAAGGGGCGGCGCCCGGGAAGTCGTACGCCACCTCGACGCACGACTCACCGCCGGAGCCGCCGCTGTACGTGCTCTTGCGCCAACGGGCGGTGCTCAGGTCGTACTTGCGCATCGTCTGTAGTCCTCCGCCACCGATTCGATCAGGGCTAGGGACGCCTCCGGCGACAGCGCGACGCCCCTGAGCAGATCGTAATCCGCCTCGGCTCGCTTCACTACGGCCGGATCGTCCAGCAGATTCCCCGAAAGCACCCCCTCTGTATAGACAGTTGGCGGGGCATCCTCGAACTCCATGAGCGTCATCATCTTGCCCATCTGCGGGTGTGCCCCGGCCGAGAACGGCACCACCTGCACCAGCATCTTGCGCTCATGCGCCATCGCCGCGATGTGGTCCAACTGCCGAGCCATCACGGCCGGGCCTCCCACCGGGATGCGTAACACGGCCTCGTGGAGGATCGACCAATACACCGGCCGTGTAGCGTCCTTGAGAATCGGGGCACGGTCCATGCGTACCCGGACCATCTCCTCGATGTACTCCTCGGTGGCGACGGGGTTGCTCGCCACGTACACCGCGCGGGCGTACTCGGCGGTCTGGAGCAGGCCCGGCACCACCGCTGGTGCGTATTCGCAGATCTTCGTCGCCAGCCGTTCGAGCTCCGCCACGTACGCGAAGTACTCCGTGTACGGCGAGCTGTCGATCAGCTTCCGCCACATCCGCTCGAAAAAGCCATCGGTTTGTAATACCTCATCAAGCCGCACCGCCACATCCAGCTGCGGCTTCCGAATGGCCTGTTCGAATTGGCCGATGTAGCCCCCGGATACGAATACCCGGTGCCCCAGTTCCCCCTGCGTCAGCCCCGCCACCTCGCGTCTGGCCTTGAGCTCCTGCCCGAAGAACTCCCAGGCCGCCTGCCGTGACCCGGCCCCCCGCCCCTTACCTGCGTTGGCCATGGATTAACTCCTTTGTGCTGCCGTGCAGTTGTAGCGCGCGTATGTCTGTCGATTCTAGGTCTGTGTCTTCACACTCGAGATGGGAAGAGAGAAAAGTACCGGGGGACGAGGAAGGAGAGCCGTGGAGAAATTGGACCGACTCGAAGACGCCGAGGCGGCAGTGGCCGAATTGCGGGATGCGCTCGCCCGCGCCGGAGTGATCCTGCCGTCGCTGCGACTGGACCCGGTTTCCTGCGCCGGCGGGGACCCGAGGGTCCTGGTCGAGCTGGGCCGGTGCACCGTCGAGACCGCGCGGCGCATGGCCGCCGCGCTGCCGGGAGAGGCGACGGACCGATGAGCGCACCGGCCGTGGGGTCGTACGTGATGGACACGAGCACCGGCCGGGTGGGGAGAGTCATGGCGTACGTGGGGCCGTACGCACAGCTCAGGCCGATCGGCGGTGGCCGCGAATGGGACTGCGTCCCCGAGGCGCTGCGCATCGCCACCGCGACGGAGCGCCTCCGCGCGGCGACGGCGCACGCGAACGCCCGCAGCCGCGGCGAAGTGCCGTAAGCCGTCGGCCCGCACGGACCCGTCAGGGTCAGATCCTTATGGTTCCGGCGCGTGCGAGGACGGCGAAGGACACGGCTGCGGCGGCGAGCACCGAGTACCGCTGTTCCCGCCACCACAGATAGGGCAGGCCGATCCAGGGGACGAGCAGGCGCCCGAGACCGAGGTAGTGGACGGGTCGCACGGGTGTGGAGTCGGGTGAGGCGTTGGCGTCTCCCCGGGTGATCAGGTTGCCGTTGGGCAGCTTCTTGTGCACGCGGTGGGTGAGCAGCTGGGACGGGCGTGCCGGATCGCGAACGAGGACGACCTGGCCACGTTTCAGCTTCTGGACGGGCAGACGCTGATGGAGGACCGCGTCCCCGGGCATGATGCTCGGCCGCATGGAGCCGCCGAGGACGACGGTGGCCTGCCAGCCGGGCAGGAGAGCGGGAAGCTGGGACCACAGGAGCAGCCCGATCAGTCCCCACAGCGCGGTGCGTGCGGCCGTGAGCGTGGCCAGCCTGATCCAGGAGCGCCTTGGGTGCGCCTGCTGGATCAGGCCGGGTGTCGTCGGTGTCGTCGTCCGGGCGTGCACCAGAGGCTCAGGAGTTCTGGGCTTCCCAGGTGAAGGTCACATTGGGGGTGGAGCCGCCCTGGGTGGAGTCCGGGGCGCTGGAGCTGAACGTCCAGGTGAAGCGGAAGGTCCTGGTCTCCGGCGGGGTGTAGGACCAGGGACCCAGACCGTTGGCGTAGTTGGTGTGCGTGGTGGTGAAGTTGGCGAGGGTGTTGTTGAAGGGGGTTTCGGCGGAGGTGAAGCCGGTGCAGCTGGAGAAGGAGCCGCCGGTTCCCCGTTCGATGGTGAGGTTGATGTAGGCGCTGATGTCGTTGCCGGGCGGGTTGGAGGTCGCGCCGTAGAGCTTGACGTTGGTGGGCAGGCCGGAGGCAGCCGTGATGGCGATGCACCTGCTGCCGCTGTCGCCGGGCTTCATGTCCGAGATGGTGAACATGGCGGTGCCGCCACTGTCGTTGGTCAGGCCCAGCGTGCCCGCGGTCCACGTGTTGCCGCTGTTGCTCGTCGTCGCGGAGAAGGCCGCGTCGCTGGCTCGCCAGATGACGACGCCGCTGAGGACCAGGCCGAGCGGCACGGGCAGGACGTGTGCCACCACGGCTTTCCAGGACAGCTTCATTCTCACAGCTCCCGTGTAGACGGCCTTATGGGGAGAGTGCCCTATATGTGTTGATTTTTGCGATATCTGTAGGTACGAATGGGTTTCCTTGCCCTCTTGATTCGCGCGGGTTCACCCATGTGGCGGCGTGATGTGCCGCCCGCCCACCGGGAGATGGAGGACAGGGCCGGCGGCGAGCGCGCCGCGTGGCGCGAGGGCATCAGCCGAGGGCGAACGTCTGCCTGGCGTTCGGCCCGGTGACCACCGGACGGGCGGCGAAACCGGAAACCTGGGTGGGGGAGGTCTGGTTGGTGGTGTTACCGAGGCCCAGCTGCCCCGAGGAGTTGCCGCCCCAGCACCACACCGAGCGGCCGGTCCGGCCCGCGCAGGTGTGCTCGAGGCCCGCGGTGAGGGACGCCCAGTCGGTCGCGGTGCCCACCTGGACGGGGCTGGTGCGCTGGGTGGTGTCGCCGAGGCCGAGCTGGCCGGAGACGTTGTCGCCCCAGCACCACAGCGTCCCCGTGGTGCGGGTCGCGCAGGTGTGCGAGCCGCCCGCGGCGGGCGCCGACCAGGTGGTGGCGGTGCCCACCTGGACCGGGCTGGTGCGCTGCGTGGTGTCGCCGAGGCCGAGCCGGCCGAAGGTGTTGTTGCCCCAGCACCACAGGGTGCCGTCGGTGCGGGTGGCGCAGGTGTGCGCATTGCCCGTGGTGGGGACCGACCACGTGGTGAGGGTGCCCACCTGGGTAGGGCTGGTGCGACGCATGGTGTTCCCCTGGCCCAGTTGACCGAAGGTGCTGTCCCCCCAGCACCACAGGGTGCCGTCGGTGCGGGTGGCGCAGGTGTGGTCGCCGCCCGCCACGACCTTGGACCATGTGGTGACCGTGCCCACCTGGACGGGACTGGTCCGGTTCGTCCGGTCGCCGAGGCCGAGTTGACCGCTGAAGTTGAGCCCCCAGCACCAGATGGTGCCGTTGGTGCGGATGGCACAGGTGTATCTACTGCCCGCGGTGACGGACGCCCAGGTCGTGACCGTCCCCACCTGCACCGGAGTGGTGCGGGTCGTCGTGTCGCCGAGTCCGAGCTGACCGACGTCGTTGAGACCCCAGCACCACAGGGTGCCGTTGGTGCGGGTCGCGCAGCTGTGGCCGGCACCCGTGGCCGCCTTGGACCAGGTGGTGGCGGTGCCCACCTGGACCGGGCTGGTGCGGTTGGTGGTGTCGCCGAGGCCGAGCTGACTGCTGGCGTTGTCGCCCCAGGCGTACAGCGGACTGGCCGAGAAGTTCGCGGCGGCGGACCAGTGTGCGGTCGTGGTGGTGATACGGGAGAAGGCGGCCAGGGCACGCGGCATCGCCGCCGGATCGAGGAGCGCCAGGCACGCCAGGACGGCGACCGACCAGCGCCGGACAGCCCTCATCGGCGCCCGCGCACCGGCGCCCGCGGCCCTGCCGCCCGAAGGCGAAGGGCCGCGGGCCGGTGCCGGGCCGCAGGGACCGCGGTGTTGCGACTCGCCACGCACCGACGGCCGCTACACCAGGGCGAAGGTGTGCTCGGAGGCCGGGCCGGAGCCCACCGCCCCGGCCGTCAGGTTGTCGATCAGCGCCGGGCTGTTCCGGTCGTCGTCGTCACCCAGGCCCAGTTGGCCGCCACTGTTGTTGCCCCAGCAGTACACCGCACCGCCGGTGCGCATCGCGCAGGTGTGCCCGTAACCGGTGGTGGGGGAAGACCAGTCCGTTTCGGACCCCACCTGCAGGGGGTCGCTGCTGTCGTCGTTGTTGCCCTGCCCCAGCTCGCCGAAGAAGCCGTCGCCCCAGCACCACAGGGTGTCGTCGGTGCGGGTCGCGCAGGTGTGCCAGAAGCCCGCCGAGACCACCGCCCAGTCGGTGTCGGTGCCGACCTGGATCGGGCTGTTGCGGGTCTCGGTGTCCCCGACGCCGAGCTGGCCGAAGCTGTTGCCGCCCCAGCACCACAGCGCCCCCGACGTCCGGGTGACGCAGGTGTGCCGGTCGCCGCCGCTCGGGACGTCCCAGTTGGTGTCGGTGCCCACCTGTGTGGGCTCCTCGCGAATGTCGTTGTCGCCCAGGCCCAGCTCCCCGGCCTGGTTGTTGCCCCAGCACCACAGGGTGTCGTTGCTGCGGGTCGCGCAGGTGTGGTTGCTGCCCGAGGTCAGCACAGTCCACGTGCTGACCGAGCCCACCTGGACCGGGCTGGTGCGGTCCGTCCGGTCGCCGAGGCCGAGTTGACCGCTGAAGTTGTCCCCCCAGCACCACACCGTGCCGTTGGTGCGGGTGGCGCATGTATGGGCCTCGCCCGCCGTCACGGACGCCCAGGTGGTCGCGGACCCCACCTGCACCGGGCTGGTGCGGTCGGTGGTGTCGCCCATGCCCAGCTGGCCGGCGTTGTTCTCACCCCAGCACCACAGCGTGCCGTCCGCGCGCGTCCCGCAGGAGTGCTCGGCCCCGGCGGCGGCGGACGTCCAGGTCGTGACCGTACCCACCTGCACCGGGCTCTCGCGGTCGGTGGTGTCGCCGAGACCCAGCTGACTGTCGCTGTTCTCACCCCAGGCGTACAGCGAGGCATCCGCGACCAGCACCGCCGGATCCGCACCGCTCGCCTCGGCCGCGCCCGCACCGGAAGGCACGGACAGGCCCGCGAACGCGGCGCACAGCGCGATGCTCGTCATCCACCGCCTACCGCGCCGCATAGGACGACTCATGTCGCTCCCGACCGACTGGCCCGGGATGCCGCTCCGCCTGCGGTGGCGGGTCCGAAGGCCGGTCGCGGTAAGCACGGCCGGCATGGCGATATGCATCATTGCCCCTCCGATCACCTGGTGTAATGCCTAGGGCACGATGAGTAGTCCCGTCGCCTCTCCCGCACAATCCGGCCGTGCAGAGCTTCACTCGATTGCTCCCTGAAACCAGTCGGCCGGGGAATCTCGCCACGTGGTCGGAGGTGGCGTCGGCCGCGAGGCCGGCCGACCTTCTCCCGGCGGAAGTCGATCCACGCCTGCTCCGCCGCAGCCGCGCGAGCCCAGCTCCGCAGGATTGACGACCCTCGCTCAGCACCCCCCTGCCCGTACGGGAGAATGGCTCCATGAGCCTGTTCCGCGACGACGGCATCGTGCTGCGCACCCAGAAGCTGGGTGAGGCGGACCGGATCATCACGATCCTCACCCGCGGTCACGGGCGCATCCGTGCCGTCGCCCGCGGAGTGCGCCGCACCAAGTCGAAGTTCGGGGCGCGCCTCGAACCGTTCTCGCACGTGGACGTGCAGTTCTTCGCGCGGGGCAGTGAACTGGTCGGGCGCGGACTGCCGCTCTGCACGCAGAGCGAGACGATCGCTCCGTACGGCAGCGGGATCGTCACCGACTACGCCCGGTACACCGCGGGCACCGCCATGCTGGAGACGGCGGAACGGTTCACCGACCATGAGGGCGAGCCTGCCGTGCAGCAGTATCTGCTGCTCGTCGGCGGGCTGCGTTCCCTCTCGCACGGCGAGCACCCGCCGCACCTCATCCTCGACGCGTTCCTGCTGCGCTCCCTCGCCGTCAATGGCTACGCGCCCAGCTTCGAGGACTGTGCGAAATGCGGTATCCACGGCCCGAACCGGTTCTTCTCGGTCGCGGCAGGCGGAGTCATATGCGCCGACTGCCGGGTGCCCGGCAGCGTCGTACCCTCTGCTGAGGCCGTCGGACTGCTCAGCGCGTTGCTGACGGGCGACTGGGACACGGCGGAAGCGTGCGAGGCGCGCCACGTGAGGGAGGGCAGCGGACTCGTGTCCGCCTATCTGCACTGGCACCTGGAGCGCGGACTGCGCTCACTGCGGTACGTAGAGAAAAGCTAGGGAAGCGAAAGCTAGGAGAGTGTGACCCCCATGGCACGACGCGGAATCCTGGGACGTTCCCGCCGCGAGTACAAGGTCCCCGAGCCGCACCCGTCGGGGGGCCGCCCGCCGAAGATCCCCGGTGAGCTCGTGCCGGAGCATGTGGCGATCGTGATGGACGGCAACGGTCGCTGGGCCAAGGAACGCGGCCTGCCGCGCACGGAGGGACACAAGGTCGGCGCCGAGCGCGTACTGGACGTACTGCAGGGTGCGATCGAGATGGGCGTCGGGAACATCTCCCTGTACGCCTTCTCCACCGAGAACTGGAAGCGCTCCCCGGACGAAGTGCGCTTCCTCATGAACTTCAACCGCGACTTCATCCGCAAGACCCGCGACCAGCTCGACGAACTCGGCATCCGGGTGCGCTGGGTGGGCCGGATGCCCAAGCTGTGGAAGTCGGTGGCCAAGGAACTCCAGATCGCGCAGGAGCAGACCAAGGACAACGACAGGCTCACGCTGTACTTCTGCATGAACTACGGCGGGCGCGCGGAGATCGCGGACGCGGCACAGGCGCTGGCGGCGGACGTGAAGGCGGGCAGGCTCGACCCGTCGAAGGTCAACGAGAAGACCCTCCAGAAGTACCTGTACTACCCGGACATGCCGGACGTCGATCTCTTCCTCCGCCCGAGCGGCGAGCAGCGCACCTCCAACTACCTGATCTGGCAGAGCGCTTACGCCGAGATGGTCTTCCAGGACGTGCTGTGGCCCGACTTCGACCGCCGCGACCTGTGGCGGGCCTGCCTGGAGTACGCGCAGCGCGACCGGCGGTTCGGCGGCGCGATCCCGAACGAGGAGATCCTCGCGATGCAGGGCAAGGACCCGGCTGTCTGACCCGCCCGCTACGATCACGGCTCGTCCAGGACAGGGGAGGGCCGTGACCGAAGCACAGGGCTTGAGCGACGAGCGTGGCGGGCACGGGGCCCACGGCGCGAGCGATGAGCAGGTGGAGCTGGTCTACCGGCCCCAGCCCGCCGACACACTGGCCGGGCTGCGGGTCCGCGAGCGGATCAAGCGGACCGGGCTGTGGCTGCGGGGCGCGTTCCTCGCGCTGTGGGCAGTGTTCTGGCTGCTGTCCACCGTGGGCCGGGGGAGCATCCAACCGTTCACCACCGCTGTGTTCCTGTTCTTCGTCCTGTTCGTGTGGGGCTATCCGCGGATACAAGCCGCCCATGTACAGAAGATCGTCGGATGGCAGGGCGAGTACCGCGCCACCGTGTCCGCGGCCGGGATCACCTGCAGCACCGACCACAGCACGCTGATCCAGAAGTGGTCCGTCCTCCAGGGCTACCGGGAGACGCCCGGCCATTTCGTCCTCCTCAGCCGGGACCCCAGCATCATGTGTCTGGAGGTCCTGCCCAAGCAGGGGCTGAGCACGCCGGGTGACGCCGACCGCCTGCGGGACATCCTGGACCGGCACACCACCCGCGTCTGACGTACGCGAAATCTGACGTACGCGAAAGGGGCCCGCACCGGCGTCCGGTGCGGGCCCCTTCACGTACCTCGGGTCACTTCTGCGCGCACTCCGCGCACGTACCGAAGATCTCCACGGTGTGCGCCACGTTCACATAGCCGTGCTGCGCCGCGATCGTCTCCGCCCACTGCTCCACGGCCGGGCCCTCGACCTCGACCGCTTTGCCGCACATCCGGCACACCAGATGGTGGTGGTGCTCACCGGACGCACAGCGCCGGTACACCGCCTCACCCTCGCTGGTGCGCAGCACATCCACCTCGCCGGCGTCGGCGAGGGACTGCAACGTCCGGTACACGGTGGTCAGGCCGACGGAATCACCGCGGTGCTTGAGCATGTCGTGCAGCTCCTGCGCACTGCGGAACTCGTCCACCTCGTCCAGCGCGGCCGCCACCGCGGCCCGCTGCCGCGTCGACCGGCCGCGTACGGGGGGTCCAGCAGTCGCCACAGGTGCCTCCTTACGTTCCGCCCGCTCCTCGTCGGGCCATTCTGCCAGGCGGGACTCGGGGCCCGGTCAGACGTTGACGTCGTCGGCCGGGCGGCGGGTGGCCGGAACATCAAGATCGCACTCCGCCGCCACCGCGTCCAGGGCCTTCGCACGCCGTCTGGCCAGCGGCGCCGCCAGCACCGTCAGCAGCACGAATATCGCGATCGCCAGCAGCACGATCGTCGCGCCCGGCGGCACGTCCTGGTAGTACGTGGCGACCGTGCCCGAAAGCGTGACCGCGACGCCGATCGCGACGGCCACGACGAACGTCAGCGCGAACGACCGGGTGATCTGCTGCGCCGCGGCCACCGGCACCACCATCAGCGCGCTGACCAGCAGCAGGCCGACCACGCGCATCGCGACCGTCACCGTCACCGCGGCGGTCACGGCGACGAGCAGATTCAGCGCCCGTACCGGAAGACCCGTGACCCGGGCGAACTCCTCGTCCTGGCTGATCGCGAACAGCTGCCGCCGCAGCCCGACCGTCACCAGCAGCACGAAGCCCGCGAGCAGGCAGATCGCCGTGACGTCCTCGTCGGAGACCGTGGACAGCGAGCCGAAGAGATAAGAGGTGAGCTTGGCGTTCGACCCGGTGCCGCTGAGGTTCATCAGCATGACGCCGCCCGCCATACCGCCGTAGAAGAGCATCGCCAGCGCGATGTCGCCGCGCGTACGCCCGTATGCCCGGATCAGCTCCATCGCGACCGAGCCGACGACCGCGACGAGCGTCGCCATCCAGATGGGGTTGCTGGAGAGCAGGAAACCGAGGCCGACGCCGGTCATCGCGACATGGCCGATGCCGTCGCCCAGCAGCGCCTGCCGGCGCTGCACCAGATGAATGCCGACGGCAGGCGCGGTGATGCCGACCAGCACGGCGGCCAGCAGCGCCCGCTGCATGAAGGGGTCCTGGAGGAGTTCCATGATCAGGTGAGCAGTCCCGTGCGGAGCGGCTCGTCGGCCGCATGCGGATGTACGTGGTCGTGTCCGGGCAGTGCGTGCTGGCCGACGGCCTCCGGCGGCGGACCGTCGTGGACGACGCAGCCGTCGCGCAGCACCACAGCGCGGTTGATCAGCGGCTCCAGCGGACCCAGCTCGTGCAGCACCAGCAGCACGGTCGTCCCGGCCGCGACCTGCTCGCGCAGCGTCCCGGCGAGAATCTCCTGGCTGGCGAGGTCCACTCCCGCCATCGGCTCGTCCATGATCAGCAGTTCGGGGTCGGCGGCCAGCGCCCGGGCGATCAGCACACGCTGGTGCTGTCCGCCGGACAGCGCGCTCACCGAGTCCTTCGCCCGGTCCGCGAGCCCCACCAGCTCGATCGCGCGCTCCACGGCCGCGCGGTCCTGCCGGGACGGCCACCGCAGCTTCGTACGGGACAGCCGCCCGGACGAGACGACCTCGCGGACCGTCGCGGGAACGCCGCTCGTCGCGGTCGTGCGCTGCGGTACGTACCCGACGCGCGACCACTCGCGGAAGCGGCGGAGTTCGGTGCCGAAGAGGCGGACGGTGCCGTCGGTGAGCGGCACCTGGCCGATCAACGACCGTACGGCCGTCGACTTGCCCGAGCCGTTGGCGCCGAGCAGCGCGACGACCTCACCGTGGTGCACGGTGAGGTCGACGCCACGCAGTACCTGGCGTGAGCCGAGCGTGGCCCTGGCCCCACGGACGGATATGACGGGTTCCATGGACTGCGCCTCCGATGCTGCGGTCACTTCGCGCCGAGAGCCTTCTGCAGCGCGGCGAGGTTGGACTCCATGACCTCGATGTAGTCATCGCCCTTGGACTGGTCCGTGATTCCCTCCAGCGGGTCCAGGACGTCCGTCTTCAGGCCCGTGTCCTTGGCGAGGGTCTTCGCGGTCTTGTCGCTGGCGAGCGTCTCGAAGAAGACGGTGGTGACCTTGTCCTGCTTCGCTACGGTCTGGAGTTCCTTGACGCGGGCCGGGCTCGGCTCGTTCTCCGGGTCGAGTCCGGCGATGCCCTCCTGCTCCAGGCCGTAGCGCTCGGCGAGGTAGCCGAACGCGGAGTGGGTGGTGATGAAGGTCTTGGTGTCGGTGTTCTTCAGGCCCTGCGCGAACTTTGTGTTGAGACCGCCCAGCTTGGTGACCAGCGCGTCGGTGTTCTTCTTGTAGTCCGCGGCGTGGGCCGGGTCGGCCTTCTCCAGCGAGGCGCCGACGCCCTTGGCGACCTCGGCGTACTTCACCGGGTCCAGCCAGATGTGCGGGTCTCCGGCGCCGCTCTCCTCGCCCTCGCCCTCGTGCTCGGCATGCTCGTCGGGGGTCTCGCCCTCGTGCTCGGCGTGCTCCTCGGGGGTCTCGCCCTCGTGGCCGTGGTCGTGGCCGACCTCGGCGCCGTGGTTCTCGAGCTTCGTGAGGGTGGCGGCGTCCACCGTGTTCTCGACGCCTGCCTCTGCGATCGCGTCATCGACGGCGGGCTGGACGCCCTTGAGGTAGAGGATGTAGTCGGCCCGGCGGAGCTCCGACGCCTGCCTGGGCTTCAGCTCCAGGTCATGCGGCTCGACGCCCGGCTTGGTGAGCGTGGTGACCTCGACATGGTCGCCGCCGATCTGCTCGGCGAGATACTGCATGGGGTAGAAGGACGCCACCACATCCAGCTTGCCGTCGCTCGTGTCGCGAGCCGCGGCACCGGAGGACCCCGAGCATGCGGAGAGGGTCACGACGGACAGCGCGGCAGCTCCGGCGACGGCGGTGGCGGGTATGAGGCGTCGTACGTTCATGACAGTCATTTTCAACAAAACTGGAAACGATTGTCAATAAAATCTGCGCCCTGGGACCCGAGGGCCGGTAAACCGTGACCTCGCAATCCCCCTGCGCGATCTTTGGTGATCAGCCCCGTACAGTGCCGCCATGCAGCGCACCGAGATCGACGGCATACCCGCATTCTGGGACGAAGCCCCGGGCCCCCTCACCGCCCGGCTCGCCTTCCATGTGGGCGCCGCCGACGAGACGCTCGCCCGGCGGGGCGTCACCCAACTCCTCCAGGAGCTTGTCGCCTCCGCGCTCTCCTCCCTCGACCTACGTGCCGCATGGGACTGCGGAACCAGCCTCCGCCAGACCGACTTCTGGGCCGAGGGCGTACCCGAGGACGTCGCGGAGACCCTCACCGCCGTGTGCCACGCCCTCACCGACCCGCCCGTCGACGTCCTGCCCCGCACGGCCCGTCGCCTCCAGTCCCAGCTCGACAGCACCTGGCCCGAAATGCTCGTCGAGCACCACCACGCCCGATACGGGTTCCGCGGTTACGGCAGAGAGGCCTTCGACCCCTGCCTCGGAAACCTCACGGCCGACGACGTACGCGATTGGACGGCCCGCTACTTCGTCCGAGGCAACGCGGCACTCTCCCTCACCGGCCGGCCGCCCCAGGGGCTGCGCCTGTCCCTCCCCGACGGCCCTCGCAACACCCGTTCACGCCAGGTGCCCGCCCTCTACGTCGGCGGCACCTGGTACGAGCGGCCGTGCGGGGCCGGGAACACCGTCGGGCTCTCCTTCCACATGGCCACCACGGAACCCGTGTACGGCCTGCTCATCGCCCTGAGCCGCGTCGAACAGCACGAAGGAACCGCCGACGGCAGCGTGGGCGACCTCGCCTGGGACGCACACCCCACCGGCGACGGGCGCAGCATCGCCCTCGTCACCGCCGAAACGGACGCACCCGGCGCACCCCGGGCCGCCGCCGCGCTCGACACCATCCTGCGCGACCTCGCCGAGCAGGGCCCCACCGCCCGGGAAGTCGATACCGTCCGCGCGAAGGCCCTCACCGCCCTCGGCGACCCCACCATGACCGAGGACCTCGTCGATGCTGCCGCAAGCGACCACCTCGCCGGATTCGACGCCCGTGACCGGGCCGCCCTGCGCGACGCCCTCCACATCCTGACCACGGACACCGTCCGCGCCGCCTTCGCCGACTACCCCGGCTCCGTAGTGCTCGGCATGCCCCACCACTGCGAGCCCGACCCGGCGGCGCCCTTCACCCCCCTGCCTCCGCGCCCCGCCGGGCTGCTCACCACCGCCGACGAGTACCGGCCCAGGCTGCGCGGACCGGCGCCGTGGCGATCCCGCCTGTTCATCGGCGATGAAGGCGTGACCCGGTGGTGGCCTACCGGGGCGATCACGATCCCCTGGCACGCTGTCGCGGGCCTCTCCGCGGACGACTCCGGGACCTGCACGCTCTACGGCGAGAGCGGTGCCTCGATCACCTATCACCCCGACTGGTACCGGTCCGGGGCCGAGATCCACGAGCGGATATCCCGGCAGGTGGCCCCCCATCTGCGCTTCCGCGAGCACAGGGGCGGACCGATTTGATACCGGGGGTGTGGGCGCCGGTAATCTGAAGCATTCGCACTTCGTCGTCGTAATGAAGAGAGCACCGTGGCCGCCGACAAGATCGACACGATCGTCAACCTGAGCAAGCGCCGTGGGTTCGTCTACCCGTGCAGCGAGATCTACGGTGGCCAGCGTGCCGCCTGGGACTACGGGCCGCTGGGTGTCGAGCTCAAGGAGAACATCAAGCGCCAGTGGTGGCGCTACATGGTCACCTCGCGTGAGGACGTCGTCGGTCTCGACTCGTCGGTGATCCTTGCCAGCGAGGTCTGGGAGGCCTCCGGTCACGTCGCGACCTTCACCGACCCGCTCACCGAGTGCACCTCCTGTCACAAGCGCTTCCGCGCCGACCACCTGGAGGAGGCGTACGAGGAGAAGCACGGCCGCACCCCGGCGAACGGCCTCGCCGACATCAACTGCCCCAACTGCGGCAACAAGGGCCAGTTCACCGAGCCCAAGCAGTTCTCGGGTCTGCTCTCGACCCACCTCGGCCCCACGCAGGACTCCGGCTCCGTCGCCTACCTGCGGCCCGAGACCGCCCAGGGCATCTTCACCAACTTCGCCCAGGTCCAGCAGACCTCGCGCCGTAAGCCGCCCTTCGGTATCGCCCAGGTCGGCAAGTCCTTCCGCAACGAGATCACGCCGGGCAACTTCATCTTCCGCACCCGCGAGTTCGAGCAGATGGAGATGGAGTTCTTCGTCAAGCCCGGCGAGGACGAGAAGTGGCACGAGTACTGGATGGAGCAGCGCTGGAACTGGTACACCGGCCTGGGTCTCCGTGAGGAGAACATGCGCTGGTACGAGCACCCGGCCGAGAAGCTCTCCCACTACTCGAAGCGCACCGCCGACATCGAGTACCGCTTCCAGTTCGGCGGCAGCGAGTGGGGCGAGCTCGAGGGCGTCGCCAACCGCACCGACTACGACCTGAACGCCCACTCCAAGGCCTCCGGCCAGGACCTGTCGTACTTCGACCAGGAAGCCGGCGAGCGCTGGACCCCGTACGTCATCGAGCCCGCCGCCGGTGTCGGCCGCACGATGCTGGCGTTCATGCTCGACGCCTACAACGAGGACGAGGCGCCGAACGCCAAGGGCGTCATGGAGAAGCGCACCGTGATGCGCCTCGACCCGCGCATCGCGCCGGTCAAGGTCGCCGTGCTGCCGCTGTCCCGCAACCCGCAGCTCTCCCCGAAGGCCAAGGGCCTCGCCGCCGACCTCCGGCAGAACTGGAACATCGAGTTCGACGACGCCGGTGCCATCGGCCGCCGCTACCGCCGTCAGGACGAGATCGGCACCCCGTACTGCGTCACCGTCGACTTCGACACCCTCGACGACAACGCGGTCACCGTGCGCGAGCGCGACACCATGAAGCAGGAGCGCGTCTCCCTGGACCAGATCCAGGGCTACCTCGCGACCCGCCTCATCGGCTGCTGACGCGAGCCCCGTCAGAGGCCGGCCGGGCCCGCAGCCCGGCCGGCCTTTTCGTGCCCACACCCGCGTGCCCACACCCGCGTGCCCACGCCCGCGTGTCCACGCCCGCGTGCCCACGCCCGCACCCCCGTATCGCCAGAGCCGCGCACACAGCCGCGAGCGGCAACTCCGCACACACCGCCCACGCCACCGCCTGCGCCAGCTCCGAATGTGGAGGAGCGCTACGCCGCCGAGCTGATCGCCGCCGGCACCAGCGGCATCGGCTATCTCCTCAAACAACGCGTCGCCGATGTGGAGGAGTTCATCGACGTGCCGCGACGGGTCGCCGACGGCGGAACCGCCCTGGACCCGCAGGTCGTCGCGCAGCTTCTGGTGCGGCGGCGCAGAGCGATCCGCTCGAACGGCTAACGGAACGCGAGGGGGAAGTGCCGGCCGCCTCGTCGTCAGCGAGAGCGCCGTCGCCAAACACATCAACAGCATCCTCAGCAAACTCGATCTGCCGCGCGCCGAGGCCGAACACCGCAGGGTGCTCGCGGTGCTGCGCTTCCTGGAACGCGGCGGCTGAGTGCCCGGCGGGCGACGCACGGGAGAACAGCGCGACAAGGTAGTGCTGTTGATGTTGCTCCTGCTGCACACTGGGCGCATTCGTCACCAGGAGGAACGATGCCGTCCATGACCACCAGCAAGGTCAGCAGATGGGATCAGCACGGCCGCGAACATGTCGTGCACGTCAAGAAGTCCGGCATACAGCGCGCGTTGACCTGCGACACCTGCGGCTGGCGCAAGGGCACGCAGTTCCTGCCGTGGCTCAAGGCCGAGGAGCATCTCGCGGAGGCGCACCAGGCGACGGTCGACCCGGCGCGGGACCGGACGGACTGAACGGGCTGACGGGCCGGCCCACCGCCGCCGCTTCGGCGCATGCACGGGTGCGCCCTCGACACGACGGAAATCCGGATGCCCGCCGGGCTCGGGGCCGGGTACCGTCGGCCCATGTTCTCCTTCTTCCAGATCTACGAGTGAGAGTGCGGCGGCTCCGTCCCGCCCCCACCAGCTGACATCAGGACCACTTCTCACCACGATGGGAGAACCCCGTGGCCAAGAGCCGTAACAACCTCCTCGGCGTGGGCGGACAGCGGAAGAAGCTGTCCCGCGCCGACCAGCAGGGCAACGGTCCGGCGCGCAACGCCGACCGCAAGGCGACCGCCGACCAGAAGCAGGAGCTGCTGCGCAAGATGCGCGAGCGCGCGCAGGGCAAGCAGGCCGATCAGGCTGATGAGGCCGAGCAGCCGCAGCCGGCCACCGAAGGCGGTGCCGACGCGCAGAGCTGACGCTCACTCGTCGAACGATGGGCCCGGATCACTTCATGTGGTCCGGGCCCTTCGGCTTTGGTCCGAGCCCTTCGGCTTTCCCCGTACGCGCGACCCGGAGCGCGCAATCCAGAGCTGGCGAACATGTTCGTGCCGAGCTTGTTCGTGACGAACGCGTTCGTTACTGTGGAGGCATGACAGCACACGACGACGCACCACGGAGCCGTCGGGAACGGCCGGCGAAGCCTGCCCTGACCAGGGCCGGCATCATCGCGACCGCGGTCGGGCTCATGCGCGCCGAAGGGCTGGAGCGGGTCACGATGCGTCGCCTGGCGCAGGAGCTCGACACCGGGCCGGCCTCGCTGTACGTCTACGTCCGCAACACCGCCGAGCTGCACGCGGCGATCCTCGACGACATGCTCGCCGCGGTCGACCTCGGCCCGGTCGGAGCCGCGGGTGACTGGCGTGACCGGCTCGTCCAGGTCCTCACGTCGTACACGAAGGTGCTGTTCGAGCACCCCGGCCTCGCCCGGTCGGCCCTCGTGGCCCGTCCGTCCGGGCAGCACTTCCTGGACCTGCTGGAGGCCCTGCTGTCGCTGCTCGACGAAGGCGGTGTCCCGGGCGAGCGGGCGGCATGGGCGGTCGACCTGCTGCTGCACTTCGCCACCGCGACCGCGGCCGAGCAGGCCACCCGCGACCAGAACGCCGGGGCCCAGGCCGAGCACGACGCGCTCGCCGCCGCACTGGAGGGCGCTTCCGGCGTGACGCACCCGCATGTTGCCGCGCTGAGCACCGAGCTGCTCTCCGGCACCGGTGAGGCCCGCCTGGCCTGGGGCTTCCACCTGCTGATCAACGGAACGCTGCACACGCCCAGGCCCAAGACCACCGAATCCCGACCGTCCTGAGCACATCGCAACCGGGGGTAATTGACATGGCATCACACAAGCCGATTGCCGTGATCGGCGCCGGTCTCGGCGGCCTCACGCTCGCCCGCGTCCTGCACGTCAACGGGATCGACGCGGCCGTCCACGACCTCGACGCCTCGCCGACCGCCCGCGCCCAGGGCGGCATGCTGGACATCCACGAGGATTCCGGCCAGGCCGCGCTGCGGGCCGCCGGCCTCTTCGACCAGTTCCGGGGGATCGTCCAACCCGGGGGCGAAGCCCTGCGCATCCTCGACAAGGACGCCACCGTCCGGTGGGACGACGACGGCGACGACGGCGACCGGCCCGAGGTGAACCGGAGCGCACTGCGCGACATCCTGCTCGCCTCCCTGCCCGACGACACGGTCCAGTGGGGCGCCAAGGTCACGGGCGCCCGTCCGCTCGGCGACGGGCGCCACGAGGTGACGCTCGCCGACGGCGGCACGTTCACCACCGACCTGCTGATAGGCGCCGACGGTGCCTGGTCGAAGGTGCGTCCGCTGGTATCGGACGCCACCCCGGCGTACTCCGGCGTCTCCTTCGTCGAAGTGCACCTGGTCGATGCCGACACCCGCCACCCTGACAGCGCCGCCCTCGTCGGATCCGGCTCGATGTTCGCGCTCGCCGACGAGAAGGGCTTCCTCGCCCACCGCGACGCCGACGGCGGGCTGCATGTCTACATCGCGCTGAAGACGCCCGTGGAGTGGGCCGGTTCCGCCACAGGCACGTCCGGCGGCATCGACTTCGCCGACACCGACGCGGCGAAGACGAGCCTGCTGGCGCACTTCGCCGACTGGGACGAGCAGTTGCGGGCGCTCATCGCCGACGCCGACGGCGCGTTCGTACCGCGGCCGATCCACGCCCTGCCGGTCGGGCACCGCTGGGCCCGCACACCCGGCGTGACGCTGCTCGGCGACGCCGCCCACCTGATGTCCCCGTTCGCCGGCGAGGGCGCGAACCTCGCCATGCTCGACGGCGCCGAGCTCGGGGCCGCCATCGCGGTACATCAGGGCGACATCGAGACGGCGCTGGCCGCATACGAGCAGGCGCTCTTCCCGCGCGGTGAGGCCGCCGCGTCCGAGTCCGCGGAGAACCTCGCCATCTGCCTCCGTCCGGACGCGCCGAAGGGGCTGCTCGACCTGATGGCCCAGTACCGCTCGGAGGCGGCCTGACCGGGGTGTCAGACGTCGGTGGCTTCGGCGGGCACCGCGAACGCCGACGTGTCGAGCTCACAGCCGAACGGGTCGGGAATCTCGAGCTTGCCTCCGAACGCGACCGTGGTGCGTGACAGGTAACCCTTCGAGGACGGACCCCAGAACACCGAGGCGGTCTCCTCCTGCATGTCGATCAGGAGATACACGGGCACGCCCGACTTGCCGTAGACCGGGGCCTTGTCCTGCCAGTCCACGAGCCGGGTCGAGGAGGAGGTCAGCTCACAGACGAAGGAGAGGGCCTCGCCGTCGATGCACCGGGCGTCGGTCTGGAAGGCGGACGAAGCGGCGGCGTAGATGTCGGGACCGTAGGCCCGCTCTTCCCCGGGAAAGGTGAACAGGAAGGGGGCCATGGACATGGTGTGGCCCTTTCGCCGGTGCGGCTTCAGCTGGTCCTGAATGGATTCCATGATGGGCAGGTAGAAGCCCCTGGACCACGGCGACATGACGATGTTTCCCCCGACGATCTCTGCCCGGTAGCCGTCGGGCACCTCCATGGTCAGCAAGGTCTGGCACAGCGCCTCGAAGAGCGGTGAACCGTGGGGAATCTCTATGGTCATCGGTCGCTCAAGCATCAGTGTCATGATGCGCCCTCCCTCGTGCACGGGCCAGACAGCCACGCGTGATGTTATGAACACTCAGCGTAGCGACCCGGTGTGACAGTGATCCGCGGTTCGCGGAAATCAGGACATACGGCTGTCCGCCGGCATCCGCACCGCCGCCGACTCCAGTTGCCGTGCGGTGCGCTCCGCGGTGGCGCGCGCCCAACTCCCGCTCGTCGCAAGTCCGACCAGCAGCACCGACAGCCCGCAGCCCATGATGATCCACCACGCGGGGCGGCTCGCCTCGACGAAGCCCGTCGCATGGGCGGAGGCGCTCGTGCCCGCCGCCAGGACCGAGCCGATGACCGCGACACCGAGGGTGGCGCCGGTCTGCCGGCTGGTGGAGGCGACCGCGGCGGCCACACCGGCCTGGGAGCGGGGCATTCCGGAGACCGCGGTGTTGGTGATGGGGGCGTTGACCATGCCGAAGCCGAGGCCGAAGAGGACGTAGCCGGTGAAGAGGAGCGCCGTGGTCGTCTCGGCCTCGAACGCGGCGAAGAGCAGTCCGCACGCGGCCATGGAGACCCCGGCGACGATCAGCGGCAGCCGTGGGCCGCGACTGCCGACGAGACGGCCCGACAGCGGCGCGCAGACGAAGGTGAGCGCGGCCATGGGCAGCATGTACAGGCCGGCCTGCAGCGCGGACAGTCCGCGTACGTCCTGCAGATAGAGGGTGTTGAGGAAGAGGAAGCCGCTGAGCGCGGCGAACGAGGTGATCGCTATGACGGTCGCCCCGCTGAACGGCGCCGAGCGGAAGAACCGGATGTCGATGAGGGGCTCGTCGCGCCCGCGCTCGTACAGCAGCAGTCCGGCGAGGGCGATCACGGCGATCCCGGCGAAGGGGAGCACGGCACCGAGCCCTTCGGCGGGAGCCTCGATGATCGCGTACGTGACCGAGCCGAGGAGCGCGATGACGAGGAGCTGGCCGACCGGGTCGGGGCGGCGCGGCTTCGGGGCGCGGGACTCGGGGACGTAGCGCCAGGTGAGGAGGAGGGCGGCGAGGCCGACCGGGACGTTGATCCAGAAGATGGAGCGCCAGCCGACCGTCTCGACGAGGAGACCGCCCACGACCGGTCCCGCGGCCATCGATATGCCGACGACGCCGCCCCACGCGCCGATGGCGCGGGCGCGCTCGCGCGGGTCGGTGAAGGTGTTGGTGATGATCGACATGGCGACCGGGTTGAGCATCGACCCGCCGACCGCCTGGACCATGCGGAACGCGACGAGCAATTCGAGGCTGGGTGCGAGCGAGCAGAGGACGGAGCCGAGCGTGAAGAGGACGAGCCCGGTCTTGAAGACTCTGCGGCGGCCGATCCGGTCGGCGGTGGATCCGGCGAGTATCAGCAGTGAGGCGAGGACGAGGGTGTAGGCGTCGATGGTCCACTGCATACCGGCGACCGTGGCGTCCAGCTCCTGGCGTATGGAGGGCAGGGCGACGTTGAGGACGGTGTTGTCCAGACTGACGATCAGCAGGCTCATGCAGCAGATCGCCAGGATCAGGAGTCGTCGCCGGCGGCTCGGCTCGGGCTCGCGCTCGGACACAGGCATGCATACATAGTACGCCTAACTAATGAACCAGGGAATGCGCGACAATAGGCGAATGACCACGCTCGCCCCGTCGACGTCCGTGACGTCCATGCTCAAGATCGGCCCACACGCCGTACAGCCCCCGGTGGTGCTCGCGCCCATGGCCGGCATCACGAACGCGCCGTTCCGCACCCTCTGCCGCGAGTTCGCCGAAGGCGTGCGGGGCATCGGGGGTCGCCCCCCGATGGGCACAGCCAGTGGCGGCAAGGGGCTGTTCGTCAGCGAGATGATCACAACGCGGGCGCTGGTCGAGCGCAACGAGAAGACCATGCAGCTCATCCACTTCGACGAGACCGAGACGCCGCGCTCGATCCAGCTGTACGGAGTGGACCCGGTGACCGTCGGCAAGGCCGTCCGCATGATCGTGGACGAGAACCTCGCCGACCACATCGACCTCAACTTCGGCTGCCCGGTCCCGAAGGTGACCCGCAAGGGCGGCGGCTCGGCCCTCCCCTACAAGCGGAACCTGCTGCGGGCGATCCTCAACGAGGCCGTCGGCAACGCCGGGGATCTGCCCGTCACGATGAAGATGCGCAAGGGCATCGACGACGACCACATCACCTACCTCGACGCGGGGCGGATCGCGGTCGACGAGGGTGTCACCGCGATCGCTCTCCATGGGCGCACGGCGGCGCAGCACTACGGCGGCACGGCGGACTGGGAGGCCATCGCCCGCCTCAAGGAGCATGTGCCCGAGATCCCGGTGCTCGGCAACGGCGACATCTGGTCGGCGGACGACGCGCTGCGGATGATGCGCGAGACGGGCTGCGACGGCGTGGTCGTGGGGCGCGGCTGCCTGGGCCGGCCGTGGCTGTTCGGTGATCTGGTCGCCGCCTTCGAGGGGGCGGATGCCCGCGGCGGAGCCGCTGAGGGATGCGGCGCGCGGCCGTCGCTGCGGGAGGTCGCGGACGTCATGGTGCGCCACGCCCGGCTGCTGGGGGAGTGGATCGGCGACGAGTCCCGTGGCGTGATCGACTTCCGTAAGCATGTGGCGTGGTACCTCAAGGGCTTCTCGGTCGGCTCCGAGATGCGCAAGAAGCTCGCGGTGACCTCGTCGCTGGACGAGCTGAGCGCTCAGTTGAGCGAGCTGGAACTGGACCAGCCGTGGCCGGTGGGCGCGGACGGCCCCCGGGGGCGTACGTCCGGGAACAACCGGGTCGTGCTGCCCGACGGCTGGCTGAAGGATCCGTACGACTGTGCAGGTGTGAGCGAGGATGCGGAGCTGGACACGTCCGGCGGCTGACCGTCGGGCGCCTGGAGCGACCGGTCCGGAACCGGGCACGGGAGGGTCCGGATCGTGGAATCGGACGCTTCTGAGCGGCGTGATTCTCGCCACCCTTGATAAGGGGTGCGCTCAGATGAGCGCATATAAGGTGGCTGCGACTTTAGAAGGGGTGGCACTGAGTGCCACCCTTTCTGTGTTCATTAGTTGAACTCAAGTGCCTTGGAGGGCGCTCGTCTGAGCGGGGATTGCCTGCTTTGAGTCAAGCGCTCTTCGAGGGATGAAGGTGCTGGAGCGAACGGCTTTACGCATCGGTAACCTGCGATCTGCTGGCGGACGGGTGGTTACGGCCGAATGACAGACAAGTGGACGTACCCAGGCGCCTTCGATCTGGGTATGTTCCTCGCCGTCAGGGCAGCCACCGAGTCCTCGAGGAGTCGAGACCCGTGTCGGAAAACAAAGATCAGAAGTTCGTCTACGACTTCACCGAGGGCAACAAGGACCTCAAGGACCTCCTCGGTGGCAAGGGCGCGAACCTCGCCGAGATGACCAACCTCGGTCTGCCCGTCCCCCCGGGCTTCACCATCACCACCGAGGCCTGCAAGGTCTACCTCGAGAGCGGCGCGGAGCCCGCGGCACTGCGTGACGAGGTGAGTGCGCACCTCGACGCGCTGGAGCAGCGCATGGGGAAGAAGCTCGGCCAGGCCGACGACCCGCTGCTCGTGTCCGTACGCTCCGGCGCCAAGTTCTCCATGCCCGGAATGATGGACACCGTCCTGAACATCGGGCTCTCCGACAAGTCCGTGGAGGGCCTGGCCAAGCAGGCGGGCGACGAGCGCTTCGCCTGGGACTCGTACCGCCGGCTCATCCAGATGTTCGGCAAGACCGTCCTCGGCGTCGACGGCGAACTCTTCGAGGACGCCCTCGAGGCGGCCAAGGCCGCCAAGAAGGTCACCGTCGACACCGACCTCGAGGCGGCCGACCTCAAGAAGCTGGTCAGGAACTTCAAGAAGATCGTCAAGGCCGAGGCGGGCCGCGACTTCCCGCAGGACCCGCGCGAGCAGATGGACCTCGCCATCAAGGCGGTCTTCGACTCCTGGAACACCGACCGCGCGAAGCTGTACCGCCGCCAGGAGCGCATCCCCGGCGACCTCGGCACCGCGGTCAACGTCTGCTCGATGGTCTTCGGCAACCTCGGTCCCGACTCCGGCACCGGCGTCGCCTTCACCCGTGACCCGGCCAGCGGCCACCAGGGCGTCTACGGCGACTACCTGCAGAACGCGCAGGGCGAGGACGTCGTCGCGGGTATCCGCAACACCGTGCCGCTCGCCGAGCTGGAGTCGATCGACAAGAAGTCGTACGACCAGCTGATGCAGATCATGGAAACGCTCGAGACGCACTACAAGGACCTGTGCGACATCGAGTTCACCATCGAGCGCGGCCAGCTGTGGATGCTCCAGACCCGCGTCGGCAAGCGCACCGCCGGTGCCGCCTTCCGGATCGCCACCCAGCTCGTCGACCAGGGCCTCATCGACGAGGCCGAGGCGCTCCAGCGCGTCAACGGCGCCCAGCTCGCACAGCTGATGTTCCCGCGCTTCGACGAGTCGGCCAAGGTGGAGAAGATCGGTCGCGGTATCGCCGCCTCTCCGGGCGCGGCGGTCGGCAAGGCCGTCTTCGACTCGTACACGGCCGTCAAGTGGTCGCGCTCCGGCGAGAAGGTCATCCTGATCCGCCGCGAGACCAACCCGGACGACCTCGACGGCATGATCGCGGCCGAGGGCATCCTCACCTCGCGCGGCGGCAAGACCTCGCACGCGGCCGTCGTCGCCCGCGGCATGGGCAAGACCTGTGTCTGCGGTGCCGAGGAGCTGGAGGTCGACACCAAGCGCCGCCGGATGACCGTGAACGGCACGGTGATCGAGGAGGGCGACGTCGTCTCCATCGACGGCTCCACCGGCAAGGTGTACCTCGGTGAGGTTCCGGTCGTGCCGTCCCCGGTCGTCGAGTACTTCGAGGGCCGTATGCACGCGGGTGCCGACGACGCCGACGAGCTGGTCGCCGCCGTGCACCGGATCATGGCGTACGCGGACCGGGTGCGCCGGCTGCGCGTACGGGCCAACGCCGACAACGCCGAGGACGCGCTGCGCGCCCGTCGCTTCGGTGCCCAGGGCATCGGCCTGTGCCGTACCGAGCACATGTTCCTCGGTGAGCGCCGCGAGATGGTCGAGAAGCTGATCCTCGCCGACACCGACGACGAGCGCGAGGACGCGCTGAAGAACCTGCTGCCGCTGCAGAAGAAGGACTTCGTCGAGCTCTTCGAGGCGATGGACGGGCTGCCGGTGACCGTGCGGCTGCTCGACCCGCCGCTGCACGAGTTCCTGCCGGACATCACCGAGCTGTCGGTGCGTGTCGCCCTCGCCGAGGCCCGCAAGGACTCCAACGAGAACGACCTGCGGCTGCTCCAGGCCGTGCACCGGCTCCACGAGCAGAACCCGATGCTGGGCCTGCGCGGCGTCCGCCTCGGCCTGGTCATCCCCGGCCTGTTCACCATGCAGGTACGGGCCATCGCCGAGGCCGCGGCCGAGCGCAAGAACGCCAAGGGCGACCCGCGCGCCGAGATCATGATCCCGCTCGTCGGCACCGTCCAGGAGCTGGAGATCGTCCGCGAGGAGGCCGAGCAGGTCATCGCGGAGGTCGAGGCCAGGACCGGCGTCGAGCTGAAGCTCGCGCTCGGCACGATGATCGAGCTGCCGCGCGCCGCGCTGACCGCCGGTCAGATCGCGGAGGCCGCCGAGTTCTTCTCGTTCGGAACGAACGACCTCACCCAGACCGTGTGGGGCTTCAGCCGGGACGACGTGGAGGCCAGCTTCTTCACGGCGTACCTGGAGAAGGGCATCTTCGGCGTCAGCCCGTTCGAGACCATCGACAAGGACGGCGTCGGCTCGCTCGTACGCAACGCGGTCGCAGCCGGCCGGGCCACCCGCCCGGACCTGAAGCTCGGCGTCTGCGGCGAGCACGGCGGCGACCCCGAGTCGGTGCACTTCTTCCACGAGGTGGGCCTGGACTACGTGTCCTGCTCGCCCTTCCGGATCCCGGTGGCACGCCTGGAGGCGGGCCGCGCGGCGGCGCAGGCCTCCGGGAGCGACAGCCGCTGATCCGTCGCGGGGCCGGCCCCCTGGGCCGCCCTGCACCCCGACTCCGGGGCCGTCGGTGGTCCCCGACCCTCACCGACCGGCCGGCGGCCCCGGTGCACCAAGAGACGAGCGGGACGGACACCTTGTGCGGAGGTGTCTGTCCCGCTCGTTTCCTTTTGCTGAGTCCTATGCGAGTTTGGTGAATCCTGTTGAATGGCGGACCAGTAGCGGGATTAACGGAAGCTGGATTTTCGCCATTCGTTGAGCAAAGAACAGGCGGGGCGCGGTCGGCGGATCCCCACCCACCGGCCGCGCCCCATTACCAATGCCGGACACGGAGCCGCAACCTCCGCCGACCGCCGCCAGGCGTGGAAAGCCCCCCACGGTCTTTGCCTCGCCCCTCGGTACCCGAAGGTTTCGTGCCCGACGTCGTACAGCTTTTCGGTTCGGCATGGTCATCCGCGATGCGTTTCAACTGTGGCTGAAACACCGTGGTAACGTCCTGTGATTGCATGCATACTCAGTGACGGGGGCGATTGCGGATGCAACAGTGGGGGTTCCGTGCTGCGAATCCACTTCACCGGAGATGACCTCGCCAAGGTGCGTATGGCGGTCAGGCCGGACGTTTTGTGGGAGACGATTCTGAGTTTTCACCGTTTACGAGACCGGCGCGGCGCCGGCGTCTTCGGGGAATGGCGTGCGGAAACCCGCTCCCGGTTGAACGGTGAAACGCGGCTACTGGCCGCGCTTGTGCCGCCGCGCGGCTATTTCCCTGATTTCCTGACTCCGCCCGAAGGGCTGCACGGCCTCGAGGAGGGCCTGGAGGCCGTGCGTGCGACGCCGCCGCGACGGCTGAGCGCCGAGCTCGGGATGCTCGTCGCCGACCGCCCGCAGGCCGGGCTGCCCGGCCGGCTCGCCGGGCTCGCCGAGGGCTCCCCGGAGCCGATGGCCCGGCTCATCGGGGCGCTGCGCAGTTACCACCGGGCCGCGGTCGAGCCGTACTGGCCACAGATCCAGGCCGCCGTGGAGGCCGACCGGGCCGTCCGCGGCCGGGCCCTCCTCGACGGCGGCGCGGACGAACTGCTCGCCTCGCTGCCGCCGATGCTGCGCTGGTCCGCGCCCGTCCTGGAAGCCGACTATCCGCTCGACCGCGATGTGCATCTGGAAGGACGTGGGCTGCTGCTGCAGCCGTCGTACTTCTGCCGCGGCGCTCCGGTGGTCCGGCGGGATCCGGCGCTGCCGCCCACCCTCGTCTACCCCGTCACGCACACCGGCTGCCCGGGTCCCTCCGAGCGGGACGGGCTGTCGCTCGGCCGGCTCGTCGGCCACACCCGCTCGGCGGTCATGCAGTCCATCGGCAACGGCTGCACGACGAGCGAACTCGCCCGCAGGGCCGGCGTGTCGCTGGCCTCCGCCAGTCAGCACGCCGGTGTGCTGCGGGATGCCGGCCTCGTGGTCACCCTGCGGAACGGCAACGCGGTGCTCCACACGGTGACACCGCTGGGCGCCGCCCTGCTGAAGGGCTGCGCCCAGCGGGAGCCGATGGTGCCGGCCGCGTCGGCGACCCCGGGGGCGCTTACGAGCGGAACGGTCCCGTCACCTCGTAGGTGATGCCGCCGGACGAACTGCCGCTCGTACCGCGCTGGCTGGAGAAGTACAGCCGTGAGCCGTTCGGCGAGAAGGCCGGTCCGGTGATCTCGGAACTGGACTGGCCGGTGATCCGCAGGAACGGCGCGACGACGTCGTCCGGGGTGATGATGCAGATCTCCATGTTGCCGCCGTCCTCGGCGACGTACAGGTCACCGGAGGAGGCGCCGGTGATGTTGTCCACGCCGGTCAGCGGTGCGCCGCCGCCGGGAACCAGGGAGTCGTCGTAGGCCAGCTCGTACGTGCTGCTGGCGAGGTTCAGCTGCCAGACGCGGTTGTCGCCCTTGGTGGTGAACCAGACGGTGTCGTTGGCGTAGTGGCAGCCCTCGCCGCCGTTGAACCGCTTGGCGCCCGAGACCTGGTCGCGGGTGACCGTCGGGGAGCCGTCCGGGTCGGGCACGGTCCCCCAGGTGAAGCTGCCGGAGGTGCCGGTGCCGGCCTTGAGCACCTGGAGCGTGCCGGAGGAGAGGTTGCCCCAGGTGGTGGGGATGAACCGGTAGAAGCAGCCGTTGGACTCGTCCTCGGTCAGGTAGATGACCCGGCGGACCGGGTCGGCGGCGGCCGCCTCGTGCTTGAACTTGCCCATGGCGTCCCGGCGCGTGGCGGTGCCGCCCCACGGGTTGGTCTCGTAGACGTAGCCGAGGCTGACCTCCTCGCAGGACAGCCAGGTGTTCCACGGGGTGGCGCCACCGGCACAGTTCTGCCGGGTGTTGGACAGGATGCGGTAGGCGCCGGTGACGGTGCCGGACGAGTTGAACTTCACGGCACTGGCGCCGCCGCTGGGGTTGATCTCCGAGTTGGACACGTAGATCCATCCGGAGCCGTCGGCGAAGCACGCGCCGCCGTCAGGGGCGTTGTGCCAGGTGTAGGAGGTGCCGGACACCGTCTGGCCGGACCGGGCGATCACCCGGCTGGTGAAACCGCTGGGCAGCATGATGCCGTTCGCGTCCGCCGAGCCGAGCGGCCCGTAGGGGCTCGGGCCCGGCTGGGCCGGCGCCGCGTAGGCCGCCCCGTGCATCAGCGTTCCGCCGAACGCGGCGGCCGTGCCGCCGATGACCGCACCGCGCAGGAAGCTGCGTCGTTCCACTGTCACTCCAGGGGAGTCGTGACTTGCCCCGCGCCGCCGGGCAGCGGGCGGGGTGGCGCGCCAACGGAACATAGAGGTCCGGAGTTGACGTGGCATCAACGGTTGGTGAAGCGGAAACGTCGGTTCCGGCCGGGGGCTGTCAGGGCTGGCCAGGGCGTTGTCAGTGGGGGCCGTTACCTTTGCGGCATGTCGATCACCACTTCGATTCCAGTGCAGTTGTTCGCTTCGGTGCACCTGTCGTACGCGGGTGCGCTGGTCGACGGATTCGCCCTGGAGAGCCGGGCGGGCGGCGCGCGCCGGGCGCTGCTCCGCACCGGGGACGCGCTCGTGGTCCACGACCTGGAGCGGCTGTGGGCGGGGGTGACGCAGCCGCAGGTCACCTTCCCGGTCCCGTGGCCGGGATGGCGGCACGGGGAGCACTCGGTGAGCCCGGACGCTTCGTTCGCGGTGTTCTCGGGGCAGCGCTCGGTGCGGGCGGTCGGGGCGGACGGCGAGACCCTGTGGACGTACCGGCACGGCTGCTGGGACCAGCAGATCGGCCATCCGCACACCGGGGACGAGACGGAGGTCTGCCGGGGCAGCGAGTCCGGGTCCTGCCGGATCTCGGACGACGGCCGCCTGGTGTGGGCGCACGTGCCGGGCGCCGATGACGACGACTACGAGGAGCGGTGGGTCGTCCTGGACGCCCGGGACGGCACGGAGCTGGCCTGCCTGGAGCTGGACAGCGTGACCTCCGGTTCGAACCACCTCTCCCATCCCGACGGGTGCACATGGGCCTCTGCATCGGCATGGGCCAGGACGGCATCCTGCTGCACTGGGGCCGGTGGGACGGATCCGCCCTGACCACCTGGGACCTCAACGAGACCGAGGACCGCATCCTCGCCGACGTCCACCCCGCGCACGGCGGCTTCCTGTCCATGGAGCACTACGGTGCGGATGTCCAGCTGCACGCGTTGGACGGCGACGTCCTGGCGACCGGGGACGCGGAAGTCCTGCCGGCCGCCGGCCCGGAGGAGGACGAGGAGCCGGACGCGAAGCCGGACGCGAAGCCGGACGCGGAGGGGAATCCCCCGTGCTGGGACTACGGCGGCGGATTCGTCGATGCGGACACCGTCATCGTGACGACCACCGAGTACGACGAGGCCCCCGACCTCGCCCGCCACCGGCTGCTCGACGCGCACAGCCTGGGGATACGTGGGCTCATCACGTACCCGGAGCCCGTCGACAGCCTCGTACGCCCCCTCGGGGACGGGACGTGGCTGACGTACGACGACAAGCGCGGAGTGCTGTCCCGCTGGTGCATACGCACAGGAGCGGCCTCGGACGAGGCCGTCAGCTCTCCAGCTGCTCCTTGAGGTCGGCCAGGCGTTCCTTCCAGAACGCCTTGTAGGCGGCGACCGCGTCCGCGTCCGGCAGCTTGGTGTGGCCGAGGCCGATCTGCGTCTTCTCCTCGCCCTTCACCGTGAGATGGACCGAGATCCGGCTGGAGCCGCCGTCCCAGTCCGCGGTCAGGGACTTGCCGGGCCGGTGGGTGCGGACGGTGAATTCGCCGTCGGGGAGCCAGCGGGCGCGCAGCGCGTCGTCGACGAACCATGCGGTGACGAGCTTCGCCGGTGCGTTGACCGTTTTGCTGCCCGAGGCCTGCCAGTCGCCGTCGCAGGCCTGGCCGACGGCGCGCAGCCCGCGCTCCTGCTCGTACCCCACGGTGATCGACTGGGCGTACCAGCCGGGCACGCCGTGGGCGTCGACCAGATACCGGGCGATCGCGGTGTGCCCCTGAGCGGTGGCACCCCACGCCTCGAGGAGGGCGAACCAGTCGTCCCAGTCCTTGCCGGTGGCGGTGCTCAGCGCCTCGCCCGACAGTTTCTCGGTGATCTTCTTGCCCGCGCTGCCCATGAGAGCGACGGTACCTCGCCCGCCTTCCCACGCCTCTGGCGCGTTCGCACCCTGGTGGGCCGCGCGGCGCCCGGCCTAGCGTCTGCGGCCATGGGAGGCGACAGGACACCCGGCGCGGAGGACCGTTGCCGGGCGTCCGACCTGAGGGTCGCGTTCCTGTGCGCCGGCAGCCTGCTCACCCTGCTCCACCTCGTGGACCTCGGCAGCGGCACGCTCCGCCCGCTGCGCTCGGCGATGTGGTGCACGCTCGCGGTGGTGCTGTTCGCGGTTCTCTTTCCGCCGCGGGTGACGGCGGGCCGTGACTGGCTCGCGGTCCGGGGGCTCGTGCACGAGCGCCGGGTCAGCACGGACCTTCTCGTCCAGGTGCTCCATCGTGACGGCGCCGTCGCTCAGCGGCTGGTCCTCCGCGACGCCCTCGGCAACCGGGTCGAGCTCGACCCGAGGATCCTCGTGGCGAACCCGGTCCTGTGGCACGTCCTGGACCAGGGGGCCCGGTCGGCGTCGGCGAGCGGGCTGCTTCGCAACGGAACGGACGTGCTGAACGCGCTGGCGGCCCGGATCGAGCGGGACGAGGCGGGGGCGGTCTTCAGGGCGTCGGGGCTGGATTAGGCGGCCGCGCCGGAGCCCGGACCCGGAGCCCGGACCCGGAGCCCGGACCCGGAGCCCGGAGCCGGAGCCCCGAGCCCGGAACCGGAGCCGGGCGGCAGGCGGCTGGGCATCGGGGCCGAGCAGGCCGAGCAGGGCCGAGCAGGGCTGAAAATTTCTCTCCCGGCGGCGATGAGTTCCGCGCGGCCCGTGGGTCTACCCCCCGAAAGCCGACACCACAGCAACGCGACGACGAGAGCGAGAACAGCGATGTCCCAGATGATCTTCGTGAACCTGCCGGTGAAGGACCTCGAGAAGTCGAAGGCCTTCTGGAGCAAGCTCGGCTACTCCTTCAACCCCCAGTTCAGCGACGAGAACGCCGCCTGTCTCGTCTTCAGCGACACCATCTTCGCGATGCTCCTCACCGAGCCCCGCTTCAAGGACTTCACGAAGAAGGACATCGCCGACGCGGCCGCCACCACCGAGGCGATCATCGCGCTCAGCGCCGAGAGCCGGGAGAAGGTCGACGAGCTGGCCGACGCGGCCCTCGGGGCCGGCGGGTCGCCGGCGAACGAGCCCCAGGACCACGGCTTCATGTACGGCCGTTCCTTCCAGGACCCGGACCATCACATCTGGGAGGTCGTGTGGATGGACCCGAAGGCCGTTGTGGACCACTCCTGACCAGGACTGTTGTGGACCACTCCTGACCAGGACTGTTGTGGACCACTCCCGACCAGGACTGTTTGTGGGCCACTCCTGATCAGGACCTCAGGCTCTCGTACGACACGCCGGTGAGCTGCTCGGACGCCACCCAGAGCCGCTCACCGGTGACGTCGTCCAGCGTCCACTTGGCCCGCCAGGACTTCGTGGGCGTGCCCCGCAGTCCCTGGATCACCGGTCCGGTGAACGAGTCGGGCTGCACACCGGGCGCCGTCGCGGCGTACAGCGTCGGCAGCGCGCCCATCTCGGCGGGCTGGGCGATGATCCGGTTGGCGAGCTCGGCGAGCCGCTCGGCCGTCCGGCGGCCCTCCATCTTCGCGCCCGCGGTCTGGAGGTTGGTCGCCGCGTAGCCGGGGTGTGCGGCCGCCGCGACGACGTCCGAGCCTGCGGCCCGCAGTCTGCGTGCCAGCTCGTGGACGAACAGCAGGTTCGCCGTCTTGGAGCGGCCGTAGGACACCCAACGGCGGTAGCGGCGCTCGCTGTTGAGGTCGCCCATGTCGACATTGGCGATTGCGTGCATCCCGCTGGACACGCTCACCACGCGGGCGCCCGGCGTGTTGAGCAGTTTCGGGAGCAGCAGTCCGGTGAGGGCGAAGTGCCCCAGGTGATTGACCCCGAACTGGGTCTCGAAACCGTCGGCGGTCGTGCCGTAGGGGAGCGCCATCACGCCCGCGTTGTTGATGAGCAGATCCAGCGTCTCCGGCTCGTACGACTTCGCGAACTGCCGTACGGAGGCGAGGTCGGCCAGGTCCAGTGGCCGGAACTCCACGTCCGCGCCCTGAACCTGCCGCTTGATGAGCTCCTCGGCCTCCTTGCCGCGGGACTCGCTGCGGCACGCGAGAAGCACCCGCGCGCCGCGGCGGGCGAGCTCACGGGCCGTGACGAGTCCGATTCCGCTGTTGGCTCCGGTGACCACGGCGGTCCGCCCGCTCTGGTCGGGGATGTCGCGTGTGGTCCAGCCGGTTTTCGTCGGCATGGCGGGCTCCTCCGGTACGTGTCGGCAGGAAAGACCTGTGCTGCCAGCGTACCCCCGACCGTACGGGTGCGTATGGTCGAGGGTGCCCGCCTTTCCGCCCCGCCTTTCACCGCCCCGCCCTGCACCGTTCTGCCGTTGACCGTCCCTGCCCCTTGTCGCCCTGTTCCTCCCGTCCGGGACCTCCAGCTCACGCCGCAATGCCCGCGCGCTGATACGTGCCGGGCGTCAGCCCGTAGTACCGCACGAACCACCGGTGGAAGTGGGACTGGTCCGCGAACCCCGTCACGGCTGCCGCTTCCGCCGCCGTCACCCCGCCCGCCAGCAGCTCCCGCCCCCGGCGCAGCCGCAGCAGCCGCTGGTAGTCGCTCGGCGTCATCCCGTACTCGGCACGGAACGCCCGGTACAGCGCGAACCGGCTCAGCCCCGCCGCGTCCGCCAGCCACTGCGCGGGGATCTGCTCGGCGTATCTCTCCCGCAGCAGGTCGCGCGCCCGGCGGGCCGCCCGCGTGCGGGAGCCGCCCGGCGCGTCGGGCACCCGGACCGTCCCGGACGCGCCCCGGCGCACCATCGCCGTCACCGCGGCCGTCAGCCGCTCGTCCCGCACCAGCGGATCCGCCGCGCCGGCCAGCGCCGTGTGCAGCCGCAGCAGCGTGCCGCGCAGCACCGGATCGTGCAGCACGGGCGTCGTGAACAGCGGCATGGTGCCGCGCCCGCCGGTCGCGTCCGCGAGCACGTCCCGCACCAGCTCCGGGCCGATGTGCACCATCCGGTACTGGTAACCGAGCTCGGTCGCGGCCCGCCCGTCGTGCGGATCGTCGGGATTGAACGCCATCAGCAGTCCGGCGGCGCTGGTGTGCGCCCCGCCGCGGCAGCTGAACCGCTGGGCGCCGGCCTCGGTGAAGCCGAAGGAGTAGGTGTCATGGCTGTGCCGCGCGTACACATGAGTGGAGAAGTGCGCGTGCATGGCTTCCAGCGGGCGCTCCGGGTCCCTCCAGTAGCGGGCCCAGCCGTCATGCGGTCCGGTCGTCACCGGTCCAGTGTCTCCTCCGTCGTCCCTGGACCCGGCGAGGGCGAGGGCCCGGGCCTAGGATCTGTGGGAGCGGGGGCGAGGAGGCTGCCATGGCGAGCACCGGCCCGATGGAACTGCCGCAGGGTGACGTACGACTGCTCCACAGCGACATGGCCCGGCGCCTGCTCGCGTCCACCGAGCTGGCCCGCTTCGCCTACGTGGCGCGGGACGGGACGCCTCGCGTGATGCCGATGATGTTCCACTGGACGGGCGAGGAGCTCGTGTTCGCAACCTTCGTCGGCGCCCACAAGATCGCCTCCCTTCGGGATCGCCCCGCCGTCGCCGTCACCATCGACACGCCCGGGCCGCCGCCCGAGGTCCTGCTCCTGCGCGGGCCGGTGGAGGTCACCGAAGTGGACGGGATCGTGCCGGAGTACGCGTTGGCGCACCGCCGCTACTACGGCCCCGAGCAGGGCGCGCGCAATGTCGCCGAGGTCGAGGTCCCGGGCGTGCGCATGGCGCGCATCGCGCTGCGGCCCACCTGGGTGGGAGTCCTCGACTTCGTCCGGCGCCTCCCCGGCGCGGCCCCCGGGCGGTGACCATGACGACCTTCGTGCTGATCCCCGGTGCCGACGGCCGGGCCTGGTACTGGCACCGCGTCATTCCCGAGCTGCGGGCCCTGGGGCATGACGCCGTCGCCGTCGACCTCCCGGCCGAGGACTCGGCGGGGCTGGCCGAGCACGCCGACGCCGTCGTCGACGCGATCGGCGGGCGGAGCGGGATCGTGACCGGGTCCGCGAAAGGGTCCGTGGCCGGGTCCGCGACAGGGTCTGTGCCCGGGATCGTCCTGGTGGCCCAGTCGCTGGCCGGGTTCACCGCACCGCTGGTCTGCGAGCGGGTGCCGGTGGAGCGGATGGTGCTGGTCAACGCCATGGTGCCGGCGCCGGGCGAATCGGCGGGGGAGTGGTGGGACGCCACCGGCCACACCGAGGCCCGGGCCGAGTACCTGGCCCGCGCCGGCCGAGGCGCGGACGACGCCTTCGACCTGCGGACGGACTTCTTCCACGACGTCCCCCCGGAGATCACCGAGGAGGCCCTGGCGGCGGACGCCGCCGGCCCGCCGGCCGCGCTGTTCGCCCAGCCATGGCCGCTGAAGCAGTGGCCGGACGTCCCCACCCGCTTCCTCCAGGGCCGCGACGACCGGTTCTTCCCGGTCGGCTTCCAGCGCCGTGTCGTCCGCGAGCGCCTCGGCCTCGACATCGAGGAGATCCCCGGCGGCCATCTCGTCGCCCTCAGCAGGCCGGCCGGACTCGCCGACCGCCTCGTGGGTCAGTAGTAGCCCTTCTCGCCGTCGAGCAGCTCCCGGATCGTGTCCAGATGACCCGCGTGCCGGGCCGTCTCCTCGACCATGTGGATCAGCATCCAGCGCAGCGACGCGGCTGCGGACTTGAAGTCCGGGTGGCGGCCCACCTCATCCAGCGAGTGGGCGGCGATGATCTCGTTCGACACCGCGCACTGCCGCTCGTACTCCTCCAGCAGCTGCTCGAGCGGGACGCCGTCGACGATCATGTCGGCGTCCTCGACCTTGTCGTCGAACTGCGGCCCGTCGGCCGGCCGGCCGAGGAAGAGGACCTCGAACCAGACCTGCTCGGTCCAGCGCATGTGGGAGACGATGCCCGCCACGGTCATGAGCGGCGACGTCGGAAGCACGGACCGGTGCGCGTCCGCCCCGGACAGGCCCTCGCACTTGTAGTGGACGATCGCGCGCTGCATGTCGAGCCAGCCGACGAGCTGGGTCCGCTCGTCGGCCACGAACGGAGGACGTATGCGGGGAGGCGTCATGGGCCCGGACGGTACCGGAGGCCCGTGAGACGCCGCACGGCATTTACGCGTCGGCCCGTTCCCTGGCCGGGGCCGTGGCCGGCGTCAGGGCCGACGCCCGCGCGGACATCCGGACAGGGTAGGCACGCACCGACACCGCGTCGTCGTCCAGGCATTGACCCGTCTCCAGGTCGAACCGCTGCTTCAGCAGCGGCGAGGCGACGAACACCCGGCCCTCCGCGGACCCCAGCAGGCCGCGGGAGAGAACCTGGGCGCCCGTGAACGGGTCGCGGTTGTCGATCGCGTACGCCCGGCCCGCGCGGTCCAGGAAGACGGCGGCCTGGCGGCCGTCGGGGAGCAGTGCCGCCATGCCCCGGCCGGGAGTGAGCCCGGAGATCTCGCAGACGGGGAACCAGGTTCCCTCCAGCTGGAGTTGGAGTGTCATCGGGTCGAAGTCCCTTCCAGAGTCAGGATGGTGAGGTCCGGCTTGATCTGGTCGCGCTCGGGGATGAACCGCACCGACGGGTCCGGCGCGTCCGGCGCGTTCACGAACGACACGAAGCGGCGCAGCCGGTCCGGGTCGTCCAGCGTCTCGGCCCACTCGTCGCGGTAGCCCGCGACATGCTCCGTCATCAGCGCCTCCAGCTCGTCGCACAGCCCGAGCGAGTCGTGCACGACGACGTCCCGCAGGTGGTCCAGGCCGCCTTCCAGGCGCTCCAGCCAGGTGGAGGTGCGCTCCAGCCGGTCCGCGGTACGGATGTAGAACATCAGGAACCGGTCGATCAGCCGCACCAGTTCGGCGTCGGACAGGTCCTGGGCGAGCAGGTCCGCGTGGCGGGGTGTGGCGCCGCCGTTCCCGCCGACGTACAGATTCCACCCCGAGGCCGTGGCGATCACGCCGAAGTCCTTGGACTGGGCCTCCGCGCATTCGCGGGCGCAGCCCGAGACCGCCGACTTCAGCTTGTGCGGGGCCCGCAGCCCCCGGTAGCGCAGCTCAAGGTCGATGGCCATGCGGACGCTGTCCTGGACGCCGTAGCGGCACCAGGTCTGCCCCACACAGGACTTGACCGTCCGCAGCGCCTTTCCGTACGCGTGCCCCGACTCGAAGCCGGCGTCGACGAGGCGCGTCCAGATCGCCGGAAGCTGGTCCACCCGCGCGCCGAACAGGTCGATCCGCTGGCCGCCCGTGATCTTCGTGTAGAGGCCGAAGTCCCGGGCCACCTCGCCGATCACGATCAGCTTGTCGGGGGTGATCTCGCCGCCCGGGATGCGCGGCACGATCGAGTACGAGCCGTTGCGCTGCAGGTTCGCCAGGAAGTGGTCGTTGGTGTCCTGGAGCGCGGCTTGTTCGCCGTCGAGGATGTAACCGTTGCCCAGGCTCGCGAGGATCGACCCCACCGCGGGCTTGCAGATCTCGCAGCCGTCGCCGCCACGTGCCTCCTCACGGCCGTGGGAGTCGAGCACGGCCGCGTACGACGTCAGCCGCAGGGTGCGGACGATCTCGTACAGCTCGCTGCGGGTGTAGGAGAAGCAGCCGCACAGCCCCTTGTCCGTGGACTGCGGAAGCAGTTGGCCGATGACCTTGACGCAACTGCCGCAGCCGGTACCGGCCTTGGTGCACTTCTTGACCTCGGGGAGCGAGGTGTGCTCGCAGATCGCGCCCTTGGTGACGTTGTGGCAGGAGCAGATGACGGCGTCGTCGGGGAGGGCGGAAGGGCCGAGGGCGACGGGCGCGCCGGCGCCGGCGGGCAGCACCAGCTGCTCGGGCGAGACGGGCGGGACCGAGCCCGTGAGTGGCCGCAGCATGCCGTACGAGTCGGCGTCACCGACCAGGACGCCGCCGAGCAGCGCGCCCTCCGGGCTGACCACGAGCTTCTTGTACACGCCCGCACGCGAGTCGGAGTACACGACGTCCAGGCAGCCCTCGGCCGTGCCGTGCGCGTCGCCGAACGACGCCACGTCCACACCGAGCAGCTTCAGCTTCGTCGACATGTCGGCACCGGTGAAGGAGCTTTCGGCAGTCTCGTCGGCGAGGACGTCGGCGACGGTCGTCGCCATCTCGTAGCCGGGCGCGACCAGTCCGTACACGCGGCCGTCCGAGGCGAGGGCGCACTCGCCGATCGCGTACACGGAGGGGTCCGAGGTGCGGCACCGCTCGTCGACGACGATGCCGCCGCGCTCGCCGACGTCCAGGCCCATGTCGCGGGCGAGCTGGTCGCGCGGCCGTACACCGGCCGAGAAGACGACGAGATCGGTGCTGAGCTCCGAGCCGTCGGAGAGCTTCATCCCCGTGGCTGTTCCCTCGGAGGTGACGATCTCCTGGGTGCCGACGCCCGTGTGGACGGTCAGCCCCATGCCCTCGATGGTGCGCAGCAGCGCCGCGCCGCCGCCGTCATCGACCTGAACCGGCATCAGGCGCGGCGCGAACTCCACGATGTGGGTGTCCAGGCCGAGGCCCTTGAGCGCACCCGCCGCCTCCAGGCCGAGGAGCCCGCCGCCGACGACCACGCCGGTGCGGGAGGTCATCGCGTACTCCTCGATGGCGAGGAGATCCTCGATGGTGCGGTAGACGAAACAGCCCTCGGCGTCCTTGCCGGGCACGGGCGGCACGAACGGGTACGAGCCGGTCGCCAGGACGAGGGTGTCGTACGTGAACGTCCGTCCGGCACGCGAGGTGACCGTGCGCGCCTCGCGGTCGATCAGCTCGGCCGGGTCGTCGAGAAACAGCTCGATGCCGTGCCGCGCCATGAACCCCTCCTCGACGAGGGAGAGCTCGTCCGGGGTACGGCCGGAGAAGTACGAGGTCAGCTGGACCCGGTCGTACGCCGGCCGCGGCTCCTCGCAGAGGACGACGACCCGCGCCCGCCCGGTGACGCCCCGCTCCGCGAGGGCCTCCAGGAAGCGCTGGCCGACCATCCCGTGGCCGACGAGCACGATCGTGGGGGTGGACGAGGTGTCCGCTGTGGCCATCTCAGGAGCCTCCATCGTTGGTGAGCAGGTGGAGCAGTGGGGCGGGCGGCAGGGCTTCGTCGCCCTCCCAGGCCCGGGCGAGCGCGCCGACGGTGGCGAGATCCCCGAGGAGTACGCCCCCGACGAGCCGGTCACCGCGGACGACGACCTTCCGGTAGGCGCCGCGGGTGGCGTCCGCGAGCTGCACGACGTCGTCGCCGGGCTGCGGCGACGGCTCCCCGAACGCGGCGATGTCGAAGCTGCCGGCGCTGCCGAGGGTGAGCCGGGTGAGGGCGCGTGTGCCGGTGTAGCGGGGGCCCTGCGGCTCCCCGGGCCCCGGTCCGGGCTCGGCCCCGAGCCCCGGCAGCCGCTCGGGCGTGGGGGCCGTCGGGGTTTCGAAGGGGCCCGGTCCCGCCGGGTGGGCCGGTGTGTCCGTCGTCGGACTCCCCCGGAGCTTCTCCCCCGGAGCTTCGCCTGGGGGCACCCCCAGGGAGGTAACCCCGACGGGCTGCGAAGGAGCGCCGTCGGCGACGGAGGCTGCGGGGTCCGGGGCAGAGCCCGGGCCGGACAGCAGGTCCGAGGTCAGGATCGCCGCCAGGACGTCCGCCTGTTCCACGGCGGCCGTTGCGAGGCCGTAGACCGTGCCCGCGTGTTCGGCGCAGTCACCGATGGCGTGGATGTACGGGTCGGACGTACGCAGCTGGTCGTCGACCACGATTCCCTGACGGACGTCCAGGCCCGCGTCCGCGGCGAGTCCGGTGCGCGGACGGACCCCGCACGCGAGGACCACGCACTCCGCGTCGAGGACGAACCCGTCGGCGAGTTCGACGCCGGTGACCACCTCGTCATGGCGCAGACCCCGGGCGCGGCACTCGGTGTGGACCTCCACGCCCAGGTCCTCCAGGTGGCGCCGGACCAGCGCGCCCGCCGCCGGGTCGAGGTGGCGGTCCATCAGGGAGGGCCCCTGGTGGGCCAGGACGACGTCCGCGCCGCGTTCCGCCAGCGCCCGGGCCGCCGAGACGCCGAGCAGCCCGCCGCCGACGACCACGGCACGGATGCCGGGGCGGGCCACGGCCGCGAGGGCCAGACAGTCGTCGAGCGTGCGGAAGGGGTGGACGCCGTCCGGCAGCCGCCCGCCGATGCCGCGCAGCGGCGGCAGCACCGGGTTCGATCCGGTCGCCAGCACCAGCCGGTCGTATGCCACCGCCGAACCGTCCGCGCAGTGCACCGTCCGTGCCCCGCGGTCGATCCGCACCGCCCGGACCCCGCGCCGCACCGTGTCCGCGGCGTCCGGCACCGGCGGCAGGGCGATCACCTCGGGGCCGTACCGGCCGGCGAGCACCTCGGCGAGCAGCACCCTGTTGTAGGGGGCGTGCGGCTCTTCGCCGAGCAGCGTGACGTCGCACGCCGGGGCCAGCTGTCGCGCCAGCCGCGCGCCCGCCATCCCGGCGCCGATCACCACGATCCTCGAATCCATGTCCGTAGCCTGCGGCGCGGGTGTTACCCGATGGCATCCCGGTTGTTTCCCGCGCGGAACACTGCCCTCAGCGCCCGGTCGGCCGGTGTGTGAGGGATGCATCGGCCGGTGTATGAGGGACGCACACGTACCCGCGCCCACCGCGTCGCCCAGCCCATGGCTCAACCCGTGGTCAGGACTTGCCTCAAGGCCGCCTTAAGGATCTCCCGTACGTCGCTGACCAGACTCTTTCCCGACAGCCGTACCGTAGGGAGCCAGGCGCCGGCTCGCCGCCACGCTCGTCGGCGCGAGCGCGGTCACCGCGACCCTGCTCACCGCGGCCCCAGCCGGCCGCCCCGCCCGCCCCCGACCGGGTGCCCGTCGGCGGAACCTCAGACGTAGCTCAACTCTCCCGGGAATGATGGACGGCACACGTATCCGCTTCCTAGGGTCGCGGTCATGCCTGACATATCGCTGACCACCCTCGTGTTCCTGTGTCTCGCCGCTGCCGCGGCCGGCTGGATCGACGCGGTGGTGGGCGGCGGCGGGCTGCTGCTCCTGCCCGCGCTGCTGCTCGGTATGCCGCAGGTCCCGGCCGCGCACATCCTGGGCACCAACAAGGCGGTGGCCATCGTCGGCACCTCGGGCGCGGCGGTGACCTACGTCCGCAAGGCCCCGGTCCAGGTGAGGACGGCGGTACGGATCGGGCTCGCTGCTCTCGCCGGGTCCATGGGCGGGGCGTTCTTCGCGGCGGGCATCAGCAGCGATGTGCTCCGTCCGGTGATCATGGTGGTGCTGCTGGGTGTCGCGGCGTTCGTGATGCTGCGCCCGTCCTTCGGTACCGGCCAGGACCGGGGCCCGGCCACCCGGGCCCGGGTCGTCACCGCGATCGTCCTCGTCGGCGGCGGGATCGGCTTCTACGACGGGCTGTTCGGACCCGGCACCGGCACGTTCCTGGTGCTCGCGCTGACCGCGGTGCTCCATCTGGACCTGGTGACCGCCTCCGCCACCGCCAAGATCGTCAACGTCTGCACCAACGCCGGGGCGCTCGCGATGTTCGCCTACCAGGGCACCGTGCTGTGGCAGCTGGCCGCGCTGATGGCGGTGTTCAATCTGGCAGGCGGCATGTTCGGGGCGCGGATGGCGCTGAAGAAGGGGGCGGAGTTCGTCCGAGGGGTGCTGCTCGTGGTCGTCTTCTCGCTGGTCGCGAAGCTCGCTTTCGACCAGTGGTCCGCCTAGAGTGCCTGTGCTCCTGCCCCTGATACACCTCGGAGCGGCGCCTGCTCGCGTACGCCGATGAGATGCGCGTACGTCACCACATTGCCCTGGTAGCCGGTCTTGTCGTCGAAGCTGCCGCCACAGGTGATCACGCGCAGCTCGGCCCGGTCCGCGGCCCCGTAGACCTTGCGGTCCGGGAAGTCCTCGTTCTCGTACACCTCGACGGCGTCGACCGTGAACACAGCGGTGCGGCCGTCCTTGCGGAGGACCTCGATGCGGTGGCCCTTCCTCAGCGTGCCCAGGCTGTAGAAGACGGCGGGGCCCCGCGCGTTGTCGACATGGCCGACGACGATGGCGGTGCCTCTGCCGCCCGGGGGCGTGCCGTTCCCGTACCAGCCCGTCAGGTTGCTGTTCCCCGCGGGCGGGGCGTCGAGGCTGTTGTCCCGGGAGAGCCCGAGCCGCATCACCGGGGCGTCCACACCGATCCTCGGGATACGGAACCGGACCGGTTCGGAGGGCGGCAGCGGATCGGCGGCGGCGTCCGTGTGCTGTCCGGCCGCGAATGCCTCGGCGACGGAGGGGACGGGCGGGGTGATGTGCTTCGAGCCGTTCTGGACCAGCCATACGCCGATACAGACGGCGACGACTATCAGCCAGCCCTTGGTCTTCATGAGGTCCTCCGGGTGTGCTCCGGTGCTCCGGGCGCCCTCCGGGATCCGGGTCCGGGTTCCGGGACAGGGGAGATGGTCCGGGTTCCGGGAGTCGGTCCGGGATATGGCTCTCCGCCCCCGTCAGCCGGACGAAGCATGACGGGGGCGGAGACGGCGGTACGAGCGACGGTGGAGGCTGAGCGAATGCCGCTCCCCGTCAACTGCCCTGCGCGCCGCTCGCCCGGCGACGCAGGAGCCAGGTCCCGCCGACGGCGGCTGCGGCCAGGACGGCCGCTCCCGCCGCGATCTGGGTGGTGTCGGGGCCGACGCTGCCGCCGACGCCCGTCTTCACATGGCCGCTCGGTTGCTGCCCGTGGGACTGCACCACGAGATCCCCGGTGGCCTCCTTGCCGTCGTCGCACAGCACGGCAATGCCGTAGTTCCCCGGCTTGGCGTTCTTCGGCACGGTGAACTTTCCGGCCACGGTCTCCTTCCGTGCGGAGGGCGACAGCTTGAAGTCACCCGCGCCGAGCGACTGGGCGTCACCGGTGCCGTGGCCGCCCTTGCCACAGCCGGTGGTCCGCACCGTGACGGTCGCCCCGGGGGACACGACCGCGGGCGTGATCTCCAGCGGTTCGAAGTCTCCGGCGTACGAGGTCGGTGCGGCGAGCACGCCGAGGCAGACGGCCGCGAGAACGTGGCCGGTCAGCAGGCGGGCGGTGGTGCGCATGTCGTCCTCCGGAGCGATGGACCGCCAGGGGCCGCGCCGAAGGCGTGACCGCGGTTCGTTTCACTTCAGAGGTAAGAGGCAGTCGGCTGCCCACGCCTGCTGATGGGCGATCAGATTCGCTCGAACCACACGGTGTGTCGCCTTGCTCGTGGTGCATCACCGCAGGTCACGCGGGGTGTGCTCCGCCATTGGCCGCACAGCTTCGGCCGCCACGCCGAAAGGGTGAGGGATTCCTCCCCGGCCAGGGGTGTCAGATCTCGTCCCAGGGGACGCCCTCGTACGCTTCCCGCACCCGCTTCATCAGGCTCTCGTCCACCGCGAACTCCGTGGAGTCGATCCTGCGAACGGGCGCGAGGCCCTGTGAGTTCATGAGGAACGCCGCCGAGTAGGAGGCGAGATCCGCCAGCGTCACCTCGCGCCGCACCGACGGCAGCAGCGGCTCCAGCAGTGCCATCGTGACGCCGCGCAGCGCGGGTGCGTCCGGCCAGACGACCGATGTCCCGTCCCAGAAGGCGACATTGGTGATGTGGCCCTCCGAGATCACCCCGCCGGGCCCGGTCAGCAGCGCGGCGTCGAAGCCGGCGCGGACCGCGGCCATGCCGTAGTAGGTCTGGCCGACACCGCCCGCGTGCTTGATGTGGGCGAGCGGCCGCTGGTACGGCACCGACATCAGGCTCCGCGGCGCCTCGCCCATCTCCTGCGGCCCCCGTACGGTCACCACCAGGATCGGCTCGGCGTCCCCGCCCGCCGCCCCGCCCGCCCCGTACGTCGCGTACACATGGACCCGCACGGAGGCGTCCCGCGTGCCGGTCGCGGTGAGGGCCTGCCGTATGCGCGCACGCACCCGCTCCCCGTCCAGCGCCGTGCCGAACAGCTCGCGCGTCGAGCCGTCGAGCCGCTCCAGGTGCAGCGCGAGACCGCGTACCCGGCCGCCGCGCACCTGCATCGCCGTGAAGTGGCCGTAGCCACCCTGTAGTACGGGGAGCAGATCCGGATCCGCCTCGGCCACCGGTCTGCCGTCGATCTCGATGTACACCGTGGGGGCAGTCGTCATGGGCATACCGTATGCGTGGGTCAGTCCTCGATCAGGCGCCGTGGCCCCGGTCCGTGCGACGCCAGCTCGTCGCACGGGTTGGACAGCACGCACCGGTCCAGCGAGAGACAGCCGCAGCCGATGCAGTCCGAGAGATTGTCGCGCAGCCGCTGGAGCGTACGGATCCGCTTGTCCAGGTCGTCGCGCCAGCACTCCGAGATCCGTGCCCAGTCCTCCCTGGTCGGCGTGCGGTCCTCCGGCAGCAGGCTGAGCACCTCGCGGATCGTGGCGAGCGGGATGCCGAGCCGCTGGGAGGTGCGGATGAAGGCGACGCGCCGCAGCGTGTCCCGGCTGTAGCGCCGCTGATTGCCGGACGTACGGCGGCTCTTGATCAGCCCCTCGCGTTCGTAGAACCGCAGTGCGGACGGGGCGACACCGCTGCGTTCTGCCAGCTCACCGACGGTGGCTTCCTTGGCGTCCCAGGCGAGATGGGTCATGTGCCCAGAGTACCCGCTTGACCTCAACCATGGTTTAAGTAACAGGCTCGGCGGCATGGACCTCAACACGTCTGTGCAGACCATCGACTCCGTGCAGGTCTCGCCCCGGCTCTCCGCCGCCGACGCCTTCGTCGTCCTGACCCCCGAGTACAACCACTCCTTCCCCGCCGCCCTCAAGAACCTCATCGACTGGCACTACACCCAGTGGCAGGCCAAGCCCGTCGGTTTCGTCTCCTACGGCGGGATGTCCGGCGGGCTGCGCGCCGTGGAGCAGCTGCGTCAGGTCTTCGCCGAGATGCATGCCGTCACCGTCCGGGACACCGTCTCCTTCCACAACGCCGGCACCCACTTCGACGCCGACGGACAGCACAAGGACCCGGCCGCGCCCGACGCCGCCGTCAAGACGATGCCCGACCAGATCGCCTGGTGGGCCACCGCACTGTCGGACGCCAGGAGCCGGCGTCCCTACACGGGCTGACGCCGTTGTAAAACAGTCGTGCGGAGCCCGGGGGCGACCGGCGGGCAGCCGACTTCGGTCCCGTCCTTGGTTCCGGTCCTTGGTTCCGGCCCTTGGTTCCGCACGATTCGAGAGGAGTGTTCGTGACCGTCGCCATGACTGTCCTGACGACCACCGACAGCGCCGAGAAGGCCGAGGAGCTGGCGCGCGGCGCGGTGGAGGCGCGACTGGCCGCGTGCGCGCAGATCTCCGCGCCCGTCACTTCCGTCTACCGCTGGCAGAACGCCATCGAGACCAGCGAGGAGTGGCAGATCCTCTTCAAGACCACGGAGGCCCGCTACGAAGCGCTCGAGGCGCATGTGCGGGCCCACCACGACTACGACACCCCGGAGATCATCGCGACGCCGGTGGTGCGGGGCAGCGCCGCGTATCTGGCGTGGGTCGCGGCGGAGACGACGGCGACGGCGCCGTGACGAGCGGGCCACTGCCGTTCTTCGTCTACGGCACGCTCCGCGCGGGCGAACACAACCACGACCGCTTCCTGCGCGGCCGCACCGCCACCGAGGAGCCCGCGCGGCTGAGCGGCGCGGTGCTCTACGAGGGGCCGGGCTATCCGTACGCCGTCGAGGGCGACGGCACCGTCACCGGTGAACTCGTCACGGCGGCGCCGGGGCACTACGGCGAGCTGATAGCGGTACTCGACCATCTGGAGGAGTACTTCGGCCCCGGCGACCCTCGCAACCTGTACGTACGGGTCGCCCGGGACGTCCACACGGCCGCGGGCGCCGTCCCGGCGTGGGTGTACGTGGCGGCGGAGGCGGTGGCGGGCGAGCTGCGGGCGCACGGGACGGTGATCCCCGGGGGCGACTGGTCGGCGGCGGGCTGAGCTCTCCCCTCGAGTTCTCCCCGCCCCGGTCGCACGGGGGGCAGGGGGCTCAGCCCCCGGCTCGTTCCAGCCGCACCGCGCACACCTTGAACTCCGGCATGCGCGACGTCGGGTCCAGCGCCGGATTCGTCAGCGTGTTGGCGCGGCCCTCGCCCGGCCAGTGGAACGGCATGAAGACCGTGTCCGGCCGGATCGCGTCGGTGACCCGGGCCGGTGCGACCGCCCGCCCCCGGCGGGACACGACGGCCACCGGCTCCCCGTCGGCCACCCCCACCCGCGCGGCCAGATGCGGGTGCAGCTCGACGAACGGCCTCGGCGCCGCGGCGTTCAGCTCGGCGACCCGCCGGGTCTGCGCCCCGGACTGGTACTGCGCGACGACCCGTCCGGTCGTCAGCACGACGGGATACTCGGCGTCGGTCTCCTCCGCGGCCGCCCGGTGCACCACGGGCACGAACCGCGCCCGGCCGTCCGGCGTCGCGAACCGGTCCAGGAACAGCCGCGGGGTCCCGGGGTGGGTGTCCCGGACGGGGTCCGCCGCCTCCGGGCACGGCCAGAAGACGCCGTTCTCCTCCTCCAGCCGCCGGTAGCTGATGCCCGAATAGTCGGCCGGCCCACCCGCCGACGCCCGGCGCAGTTCCGCGAAGACCTCCTCCGCGTCCGTCGGGAACCCCTTCTCATGGCCCAGCAGCCCGGCCAGTCCGTGCAGCAGCTCCAGGTCGCTCCGTACCCCCACCGGAGGTGTGATCGCCCGGCGCCGCAGCAGCACCCGGCCCTCCAGGTTCGTCGTCGTCCCCGTCTCCTCCGCCCACTGGGTCACCGGGAACACGACGTCCGCCAGCTCCGCCGTCTCCGACAGCACCACGTCCGCGACGGCGAGGAAGTCGAGCCCTCGCATCCGTTCCTCGATGTGCGCGGCGCGCGGCGCCGAGACCACCGGGTTGGAACCCATCAGCAGCAGCGCCTTCACGTCCTGGCCCAGCGCGTCGAGCAGTTCGTACGCACTGCGCCCCGGGCCGGGCAGCGAGTCGGGATCGACGCCCCACACCCGCCCCACGTGCGCCCGCGCCGCCGGGTCGTCGAGTTTGCGGTACCCGGGCAGCTGGTCGGCCTTCTGGCCGTGCTCGCGGCCGCCCTGCCCGTTGCCCTGCCCGGTCAGGCAGCCGTAGCCGGAGAGCGGCCGGCCCGCCTTCCCGGTCGCGAGGGCGAGATTGATCCATGCGCCGACCGTGTCCGTGCCCTTCGACTGCTGCTCGGGGCCGCGCGCCGTGAGCACCATCGCGGTGGGCGCGTCACAGAACATCCGTACCGCCTCGCGCAGCTGCGGCACGCCGACCCCGGTGAGCCGCTCGACCAGCTCGGGCCAGTGCGCCATCGCGGCCGCCCTGGCCTCCTCCCACCCGGTCGTACGCTCCCGGATGAACTCCTCGTCCGTACGGCCCTGCGCCACCACCAGGTGCAGCAGCCCGAGCGCGAGCGCCAGATCGGTCCCGGGCCGCGGCGCGAGATGCAGATCGGCCTGCTCGGCCGTCCTCGTACGGCGCGGATCGACGACGATCAGCGTGCCGCCGTTCTCCTTCAGCTCCGTCAGATAGCGCAGTGCGGGTGGCATCGTCTCGGCGAGGTTCGAGCCGACGAGGATGACGCACCCGGTGCGCGGAATGTCCTCCAGCGGGAACGGCAGCCCCCGGTCGAGACCGAACGCCCGCTGGTGCGCGGCCGCCGCGGACGACATGCAGAAGCGGCCGTTGTAGTCGATCTGCGAGGTGCCGAGCACGACGCGGGCGAACTTCCCGAGCGCGTACGCCTTCTCGTTCGTCAGGCCCCCGCCGCCGAACACCCCTACGGCGTCGGCGCCGTGCACCGCGCGGGTCCGCCGCAGTCCGTCGGCCGTGGCCCGCAGAGCCTCCTCCCAGGTGGCCGGTTCGAGCCTGCCTGTGGCGGGGCGTCGGACCAGGGGCCCGGTCAGCCGTACCTGGGAGGAGAGCACCGCGGGTGCGGTACGTCCCTTGCCGCACAGGGCGCCCCGGTTCACGGGGAAGTCCGTGCGTTCCACGACCTCGACGGTCCCCGTCTCCTCGGCGCGCAGGTTCATGCCGCACTGCAGTGAGCAGTAGGGGCAGTGGGTGGGAACGAGCGCGGAGGCGGGGGCCGGTACATGGGACATGACACTCAGCGTGCGTCGTCCGTGTTACGGCGGCGGGCTCGGCGCATTACGGCTTCGGTACGCGCACCTCCGCCCGCGCCGCCCGGCGCGGTGAGCCGCTCAGGGCGTGGCGGCGGCCGATGCCAGGGCTTCCGTGACTCCCGGCTCCTGCGGGCCGAGGAACCGCGGGTCCGGTTCGAACGCGACGTCCAGCGCCGCCTTGCCCGCCGCGAACAGCTCCCGCGCCCCGCCGTAGTACCAGACCGAGTCGTGCGGCTCGGCGACCCCGACGCCGTACGACTCGATCCCCGCCGCATCGCACAGCGCGATCGCCCGCTTGATGTGGAAGCCCTGCGTCACCAGCACCGCCCGGTCGACCCCGAAGATCTTCTTGGCGCGCACGCACGAGTCCCAGGTGTCGAAGCCCGCGTAGTCGCTGACGATCCGCCCGTCCGGCACACCACGTGCGGTGAGATACGTGCGCATCGCGTCCGGCTCGTCGTACTCGACCCGGCTGTTGTCCCCGGTCACGAGCACGACCTTGACCTTCCCGGTCCGGTACAGCTCGGCGGCCGCGTCGAGCCGGTGCGCGAGATACGGGGTCGGCCGGCCCTTCCACAGACCCGCGCCGAAGACGACCGCGACATCGCGCGCGGGCACATCGGCGGTGGTACGGATACGGCTGTCGGCGACCGCGTGCATCCAGGTCGCGGGCGCCAGCGCGAACACACACCCGAGCATCACCGCCTGCACGGCACGCCGCTGCCCGCGCCTGCTCCTCGGCAGGAGCGCGAGCGCGCGCCGCGCGAGCGTACGCGGGGAGAGCGTGCGCGGCGTGAGCCCGCGGAGTGAGAGCGTGCTCAGTGAGCGCTTGCGCATGGATGACCCCCTGGTCCCTCGGTTCACCTCGTCCGACGCCGTCGGGGGCGCATCGGTTCACCGCACCACATCGATGTGATCGGCGGAACTCGTCCGTACCTCGTCACGGCGTACGCACCGTGCCCCGCTCGCGGATCCGGCGGGAAGGCCCTGGCCACGTCACCTCTTCGGGGTACGTCCGCAGCATGGACCCCGAATCGGCCGTGCCCGGCTGCCCCGGGGGCGCCGGTGTGGTCCGAACCCGGCCGTCGGGTCCGGCATGATGCAGTCCATGACCACTGTGTGGCACGATGCGCACGCCGCCCGTAACAACGCCGAGTGGTGCGACACCATGTGCCGCGCGCACGGGGTCTCAGGGGTCTTCGGCGAACGGGCCTGGACCAGCGAGCAGCGCACCCCGCCGCTGTACCCGGACGCCGTGACCCTCACGCCGGACGCCACGGGGCGCGAGGTACTGGAGCAGGTCGACCGCGAGACGCAGGGCTGTTCGGTCAAGGACAGCTTCGGGCGGCTCGATCTCTCGGCGGACGGATTCGACGTGCTCTTCGAGGCACGATGGATCCACCGCCCGGCCGTCCTCGCCGCCCCCGTCGCGCCGGACGACGTCACCTGGCGGCCGGTCAGGACGGTGCGGAACCTGATCGAGTGGGAGTCGGCATGGGCACAGGGCGACCAGGACCTGGCCGGACTCTTCCGTGCCGAACTCCTCGCCGACCGCTCCACGACGCTGCTCGCGGGGACCACCGACCGCGGCAGCCGCACGGTCGCCGGAGCGGTCGTGAGCCGTAGCGAATCCGTCGTGGGAGTCTCCAACCTCTTCGGTACGGACGGAGACCTCGATCGCGCCTGGGCGGGCTGCCTCACCGCCGTCGCCCGCCTCTGGCCCGGCATGCCCGTCGCCGGCTACGAACACGGCGACTCCCTGACGGCGGCCATGCAGCAGGGCTTTGTCCCGGGCACGACGCTGCGGGTCTGGCTCGCGAGCTGAGGAGCCGCCCGACCCGGACCGGCGACCGACCGGCGCGCCCGGCCCGAGGTGCTGCCCTGCCCTGCGCCTGAAGTGGTGCCCTGCCCGGCGCCCAAAGTGGTGCCCGGCTCGGGGCCCTATCGAATGTCCGCGGCCCGGCGGCCGACGGGGCTGACAACGCCGCCCTCGAGCCGGTGAGGGCGTGGAAAACACCCGTCACTCCTGCGCAACGAGGCCGCAACCTGCGCCCGCCAGGATCGGTTCATGACGGAGTCGGCACACCCTCGAGAGTCCCTGGCCCCGAACACGCTGCCCCTCGACACCACCGCGCAACTGCTCACCCGCATCACCGCGCAGCTCGGGGCACAGCTCAGTCATGTCCAGCTCAACGGAGTGCGCAGACCTATGACTTCTTCCCGTGAAAGCACCGCAGAGCCGTTCATAGCCGGCTCCGGACAGACCCCGAGTCCCCCGCCGCCCGCCACCCACCGGCCCCCGGCCGCGAAGCCCGCCCCCACCCTCGTCGCCGTCGCCCACGGCAGCCGGGACCCGCGCGCCCTGCACACCGTCAGCAGGCTGCTCGACCGGGTCCGGGAGCTGCGCCCCGGTCTCGACGTACGGCTCGGGCACATCGAGCTCGACGAACCGCTGCTGCCCGAAACCCTCGCCGCCCTCGGCGACCGCGAGGCCGTACTCGTACCGCTGCTGCTCGGCCGCGGCTACCACGTGAAGCAGGACATTCCCGCCGCCGTCGCCGACGCCCCGCGGCTGCGTGCCCGGATCGCCCCGCCGCTCGGCCCGCATCCGCTGCTCGTCGAGGCGCTGTACGCCCGCCTCGTCGAAGCGGGGTGGCACACCGCGGACGGCGCCGGCCGCAGCGCCGGCGTGGTGCTCGCCGCGGCCGGTTCGCGCGACCCCGAGTCGGCCGCGGACGCCCGCCTCACCGCCGCGATGCTGGGCGAGCGCCTCGGCGGGGTGCCCGTCGTCCCGGCCTACGCCTCCTCCGCCGTCTCGCCCAGCGTTCCCGAGGCACTGCGCGCGCTGGCCGCACGTGGCCGGCACCGGACGGCGGTCGCCTCCTACTTCACCGCCCCCGGGCGGTTCGCCACGGCCGCCGCGGCCGCCGCCCCGTGGACCGCCGCCGCGCCCATCGGCGCCCACCCCGCGCTCGCCCGGCTCGTCCTGCATCGCTACGACGAGGCGCTGGCCGTGCCGTCCGTGGGCGGCCGGCGCCAACTGGTCACCGCCTGAGCGACGCTGTCGGCGACTGCGGTTACCGTCAGGAGCATGGAAGGCACCACGGGCACCACCACCGACGCCAGCGACTACGACGACGCCGCCACCGCGCGCTGGGCCGCCGAGCCGGACAAACGCCCCGGCCGCACGGCCTTCCAGCGCGACCGCGCGCGTGTGCTGCATTCCGCGGCACTGCGCCGGCTCGCCGGCAAGACCCAGGTGGTGACGCCCGGCTCGCGCAGCGCGGCCTGGGACCCCAGTCCGCGTACGCGGCTGACGCACTCCCTGGAATGCGCCCAGGTCGGCAGGGAACTGGGAGCGGCGCTCGGCTGCGACCCCGATCTGGTCGAGACCGCCTGCCTCGCCCACGACATGGGCCACCCGCCGTTCGGGCACAACGGCGAGCAGGCCCTCAACGACGTCGCCAAGGACTGCGGCGGCTTCGAGGGCAACGCCCAGTCGCTCCGGCTGCTCACCCGCATCGAGCCCAAGCGCTTCGTCCACTCCGAGGCGTCCGGCGAGCTGATCAGCGTCGGCCTCAACCTCACCCGCGCGGCCCTCGACGCCGCGACCAAGTACCCCTGGGCGCGCGGCGGACATCCCACCGACCCCGGTTCGCCGAAATTCGGGGTGTACGAGGACGACCTGCCGGTCTTCGAATGGGTCAGGGAAGGCGCCCCGGCCCACCGCAAGTGCTTCGAGGCGCAGGTCATGGACTGGTCCGACGACGTGGCCTACTCGGTCCACGACTTCGAGGACGGCCTGCACGCCGGCCACATCGATCCGAACATGCTCTTCTCCGAGGCCGAGCGGAGCGAGATCTGGACGGTGGCCATCGGACGCTACGTTGCCGAGGACACGGATCCGCAGGAGCTGGCCGACGCCCTGGACCGCCTCGTCGACCAGGAGTGGTGGCCGCACGGCTACGACGGCTCCGCCGTCGCCCAGGCCCGCCTCAAGGACGCGACCAGTCAGCTGATCGGCCGGTTCTGCCTGGCCGCCGAGGGCGCCACCCGGCAGACGTACGGCACCGGCCGGCTCACCCGGTACGCCGCCGAGCTGGTCGTCCCGCACGAGGCCCATCTGGAGTGCGCCGTCCTCAAGGCGGTCGCGGACCGCTATGTGATGCAGCGCGCCGAGCAGGAGGCGCTCCGCGCGGACCAGCGCATCGTCGTCGCCGAGCTCGCCGACGCGCTCGTCGCCCGCGCCCCGGAGGGCCTGGACCCGCAGTTCCGCGCCATGTTCGAGGCCGCGGCCGACGACCGCGCCCGTAAGCGGGTCATCGTCGACCAGATCGCGTCCCTCACGGACGACTCGGCCCGCACCCTGCACGCCCGGCTGGCACCGCGCCGGCCGTGATCCCCCTAGGGCCTGTCGTTCGGATCTTGCCGGCCTGATCCGAACGACAGGTCCTAGGCGGAACGGCCGGAACCGACACGCCCACCCAGGTCCCCCTCTTCCCCCATCACGCTCCGTGCGGGAGGCTCGCAGCCAGTCGGCGTAGCGTGCTGTGTTATCCGGGGTGACAGCCCTTGGACCCCCGGCAGTAAACAAGGAGGCATCAAGTGGTCGACGCGCATCGGACTTTCGTCATCGTGGGCGGGGGACTCGCCGGGGCCAAGGCGGCGGAGACCCTCCGCGCCGAGGGGTTCACCGGCCGGGTGATCCTGATCGGTGACGAACGCGACCACCCTTACGAACGCCCGCCCCTCTCCAAGGGCTATCTGTCCGGCAAGGAGGAGCGCGACAGCGTCTTCGTCCACGAGCCGGCCTGGTACGCCCAGAACGACGTCGAGCTGCACCTCGGCCAGCCCGTCACCGCCATCGATCGCGAGGGCCGGTCCGTACGCCTCGGCGACGGCACCACGGTCAACTACGACAAGCTGCTGCTCGCCACCGGCGCCGAGCCGCGCCGCCTCGACATCCCCGGTACGGGCCTGGCGGGCGTCCACCATCTGCGCCGCCTCGCCCACGCGGACCGGCTACGGCAAGTTCTCGCCACACTCGGCCGTGACAACGGTCATCTGCTGATCGCCGGAGCCGGCTGGATCGGCCTGGAGGTCGCGGCCGCGGCCCGTGGCTACGGCGCCGAGGTCACGATCGTCGAGCCGGAGCCCACCCCGCTGCACCAGGTCATCGGCCCCGAGCTGGGCCAGATCTTCGCCGACCTGCACCGCGAGCACGGCGTCCGCTTCCGCTTCGGCGTCCGCCTCACCGAGATCACCGGCCAGGACGGAATGGTCCTCGCCGCCCGCACGGACGACGGTGACGAGCACCCCGCCCACAGCGTCCTCGCCGCGATCGGCGCGGCGCCGCGCACCGGACTCGCCGAAGCCGCGGGGCTCGCCCTCGTCGACCGCGCCCACGGGGGCGGCGTCGCCGTCGACGCGTCGCTGCGCACCTCCGACTACGACATCTACGCGGCGGGCGACGTCGCCGCCGCCCACCACCCGCTCCTCGGCACCCGCCTCCGCGTCGAACACTGGGCCAACGCGCTGAACGGCGGCCCGGCCGCAGCCCGCGCCATGCTCGGCCAGGAGGTCTCCTACGACCGGATCCCGTACTTCTTCTCCGACCAGTACGACCTCGGCATGGAGTACTCGGGCTGGGCGCCGCCCGGCTCGTACGACCAGGTCGTGCTCCGCGGCGATGTGGGCAAGCGCGAGTTCATCGCCTTCTGGCTCAAGGACCGCAAGGTACTGGCCGGGATGAATGTGAACGTGTGGGATGTGACGGAGGACATCCAGGGCCTCATCCGCTCCGGCGCGCCCGTGGACACCGACGCCCTGGCCAACCCGGCCACTCCGCTCAGTGCTGTCACTCCTGCCCCGTAGAATCGGCGCGTGGCAGGCAGGATCAACGATGACGACGTGAAGGCGGTCCGGGACGCGGTCCCGATCGACTCCGTCGTGTCCGAATACCTCCAGCTGCGCAACGCGGGCGGCGGCAACCTCAAGGGGCTGTGCCCCTTCCACGACGAGAAGTCCCCCTCCTTCCAGGTCAGTCCGAGCAAGGGCCTCTTTCACTGCTTCGGCTGCCAGGAGGGCGGGGACACCCTCACCTTCGTGATGAAGGTCGACCATCTGTCGTTCTCCGAGGCCGTCGAGCGGCTCGCCGCCAAGGCCGGGATCACGCTGCGGTACGAGGAGGGCGGGTACAACCCGAGCCACCAGCGCGGCGAGCGCATCCGCCTCGTCGAGGCGCACCAGGTCGCGGCCCAGTTCTATGTGGAGCAGCTCGACAGCGCGGAGGCCGAGATCGGCCGGAAGTTCCTCGCCGAGCGCGGCTTCGACCAGGCCGCGGCCCAGCACTTCGGCGTGGGATACAGCCCGGCCGGCTGGGACCACCTGACCCGCTTTCTCCGCGGAAAGGGCTTCTCCGACAAGGAGCTCGTCCTCTCGGGGCTGTCCCAGGAGGGCCGCCGCGGCCCCATCGACCGTTTCCGCGGCCGGCTGATGTGGCCGATCCGCGACATCTCGGGCGACGTCGTCGGCTTCGGCGCGCGCAAACTCCGCGACGACGACAACGGCCCGAAGTACCTGAACACCCCGGACACGGCCATCTACAAGAAGTCCCAGGTGCTGTACGGCATCGACCTGGCGAAGAAGGAGATCGCCAAGTCCAGTCGTGCCGTCGTCGTCGAGGGATACACGGACGTGATGGCCTGCCATCTCGCCGGCGTGACGACCGCGATCGCGACCTGTGGCACCGCCTTCGGCGGCGACCACATCAAGATCCTCCGCCGGCTGCTGATGGACAACGGCAGCGCAAAGGTGATCTTCACCTTCGACGGTGACGCGGCCGGACAGAAGGCCGCGCTCAGGGCCTTCGAGGACGACCAGAAGTTCGCCGCCGAGACGTTCATCGCGGTCGCACCGGACGGTATGGACCCGTGCGAGCTGCGCCTCGCCAAGGGCGACGAGGCCGTACGTGAGCTGGCGGAGCCGCGCAACCAGCTCTTCGAGTTCGCGATCCGCCAGATCGTGAAGAACTACGACCTGGAGACCCCGGTCGGCCGGGCCGCCGCGCTCGACGAGGCCGCGCCGATCGTCGCCCGGATCAAGAACAGCGCGTCGCAGCACGAGGTCGCCGTCCAGCTCGCCGGGCTCCTCGGCATCCTCGACACCCAGTTCGTGGTCAAGCGCGTCGCCCAGCTCGCGCGGTGGGCGCGGGATCGCGGCGGCCAGGGCCCGGCGCCCGCGCGCCAGGCACCTTCGTACGACACCGGGCGCCCCGCCGCGCATCCCAGCGGCCCCGCGCTCAACCTCCGCAGCCCTGCCCACCGCACCGAGCGCGAGCTGCTGAAGCTCGCCCTCCAGCACCCCGAGCTGGTCTCGCCGGCGTTCGACGCGTACGGGGCGGACGAGTTCACCGCCCCGCCGTACGCCGCCGTACGCCAGGCCGTCGCCGAAGCGGGCGGCGCCGAGCAGGGCGTCCCCGACGCCCCCGGCTATCTGGCCAGGGTCCGCGACGCCGCGCCCGACGACACCGTCCGCGCGATGATCACCGAGCTCGCGGTGGAGGCGGTGCACTCGCGCACCGTCGACGAGACCTACGCGGGCTTCCAGCTCGTACAGGTCCGCCTCCGCGCGGTCGACCGCCGCATCCGCGATGTCCAGGGCACCCTGGCGCGGCTCGGCGCGCATGCCGACCCGGAGCACCTCGCAGCCGTCCAGAACGAGCTGTGGGTGCTCCAGCAGTACGGCCAGTCGCTCCGGAACCGGGGCGCGGAGGCGCTCTGATCACCGGGCGCCCGAGCCCCCCGGTCCCGCCTCCGCCCCGCTTCGGCCTCCGCCGGGGCGTGGAAACGTGCCGGTTCCCGTCGGCGCAGCCGGGATGTCCGTCCTCAAACGCCGGACGGGCTGAAAGATCGGCCCCGTCGGCGTTTGAGACGAGTGCCGGAGGCGACCCCCGGACCCCCGGCCGTCCCGTGAGCCCCGGCCCCGTAACCACCCGGTCGCGGACCGGCCTCGCTGTGCTGTCCCGGGGGGCGACCCCCGGACCCCCGGCCGTCCCGTGAGCCCCGGCCCCGTAACCACCCGGTCACGGACCGGCCTCGCTGTGCTGTCCCGGGGGCGACCCCCGGACCCCCGGCCGTCCCGTGAGCCCCGGCCCCGTAACCACCCGGTCACGGACCGGACTCAAAAAGTCACCGCACGCCCCTCGTGGCAGTGATGTGTCGTACCCCACACTGGGGTGCGGTGCCTGAGTCCTCGGAGCGCGGCCGGCCCACGACAGGTGGGCCACTCACCCCCGCGGATCCGCTCATCGTGTACGGGACGGACAGCGGCCCGGCCGCCGTCCCCGTCCCGCTGCCGCCTGCCCCCGAACCGGCAGCGCCCAACGTGGAGGTCGCCCCCGTGCAGACCCAGACCCTGACAGAAGCCGATCCGGTCTCGGCCGTTCCGCCGCAGAGCCGGGCAGCGCACCATCCCGAGGCCGGCGAGTCCCCCGTCCCCGAAGCAGAGGTTCCGGACATCCCCGAGCCACCCGAGCCGGTGGCCCGGGTCGAGCAGAGCTCCAGCCCCTCCTCCGACCTCTTCCGTCAGTACCTGAGGGAGATCGGCAGGATCCCTCTCCTCACCGCCGTCGAGGAAGTGGATCTCGCCCGACGCGTCGAAGCGGGCCTGTTCGCCGAGGCGAAGCTGAGCAACGCCCCGGATCTGGACTCCCAGCTCGCCCTCGACCTCGACAAGCTCGTCGTCATGGGCCGGATGGCCAAGCGCCGCCTCATCGAGGCCAACCTCCGCCTCGTCGTCTCCGTCGCCAAGCGGTACGTCGGCCGCGGGCTGACCATGCTCGACCTCGTCCAGGAGGGCAACCTCGGCCTGATACGTGCGGTCGAGAAGTTCGACTACGCGCGCGGCTACAAGTTCTCGACGTACGCGACCTGGTGGATCCGCCAGGCCATGTCCCGGGCCCTCGCCGACCAGGCCCGGACCATCCGCGTCCCCGTCCACGTCGTCGAGCTCATCAACCGGGTCGTACGGGTCCAGCGCCGCATGCTCCAGGAGCGCGGCTACGAACCGACCGCCGAGGAGGTCGCCGCCCAGCTCGACCTCGCGCCCGAGCGGGTCGGCGAAGTCCTGCGCCTCGCGCAGGAACCGGTGTCCCTGCACGCACCCGTCGGCGAGGAGGACGACGTCGCACTCGGCGACCTCATCGAGGACGGCGACGCCGCGTCCCCCGTCGAGTCCGCGGCCTTCCTGCTGCTGCGCGAGCACCTGGAGGCGGTGCTCTCCACCCTCGGCGAGCGGGAACGCAAGGTCGTCCAGCTCCGCTACGGACTGGCCGACGGCCGGCCCCGCACCCTGGAGGAGATCGGACGGATCTTCGGCGTGACGCGCGAACGCATCCGCCAGATCGAGTCCAAGACCCTCAGCAAGCTGCGGGACCACGCCTTCGCGGACCAGCTGCGTGGCTACCTGGACTGAGCGTCGCCGTCGGACGGGGCCTCGCCGGACTGTGCGTCGCGCCTGTTCCGCGCGTCGTAGCTCGCTCCGAAAGCGACGCCCAGGCACATGCCCATGCCGATGCCCAGCGCCAGGTTGTCGAAAGCGAACCCGATCGGGACCCCGAAGGCCATGCCCAGCGAGATCCCGAGCGCCACCCCCGTGCCTGCCTTCTTCTCCATCCGGTCTCCCCGTTTCCCCGCCGTTCCCGGCGTTCCCCGCCCCCGTAGGGCGTTGTTGGTCGTCGTGCCTCAGTCGACCTCGGCCACGGCCTGGGCGAACTGCGCGGAGTACAGGCGCGCGTACGCACCCTCCGCCAGCAACAGCTCGTCATGCGTGCCCTGTTCGACGATGGAGCCATTCTCCATCACCAAGATCACGTCCGCGTCCCGGATCGTGGAGAGCCGGTGCGCGATCACGAACGACGTACGGCCATGGGCGAGCCGCGCCATCGCCTTCTGGATCAGCACCTCGGTACGGGTGTCGACCGAGCTCGTCGCCTCGTCGAGCACCAGGATCACCGGGTCGGACAGGAACGCCCGCGCGATGGTGATCAGCTGCTTCTCGCCCGCGCTGACGCCCGAGCCCTCGTCGTCGATGACGGTGTCGTACCCGTCCGGAAGGGTCCGGACGAAGCGGTCGGCATGGGCCGCCCGCGCCGCCTCCTCGACCTCCTCGCGCGTGACCTCACGCGAGGTCCCGTACGCGATGTTCTCGGCGATCGTCCCGCCGAACAGCCACGTGTCCTGCAGCACCATCCCGATCCCGGACCGCAGTTCGTCCCGCGACATCGTCGCGACATCGACGCCGTCGAGGGTGATCCGGCCGCCCGTGACCTCGTAGAACCGCATCAGCAGATTCACGAGCGTGGTCTTGCCCGCGCCCGTCGGCCCGACGATCGCGACCGTCTGCCCCGGCTCGACCTTCAGCGACAGATCCTCGATGAGGGGCTTCTCCGGGTCGTAGCGGAACGACACCTTCTCCAGCGCGACCGCTCCGCTCAGCTCCCCCGGACGGGCTCCGACCACCGGATCGGGCGCCTGCTCGTCAGCGTCGAGCAGCTCGAAGATGCGCTCGGCGGAGGCGACGCCGGACTGCACCAGGTTCGCCATCGACGCGACCTGTGTCAGCGGCATCGAGAACTGCCGCGAGTACTGGATGAAGGCCTGGACATCGCCGATGGACAGGGTGCCGGACGCGACCCGCAGTCCGCCGACCACGGCCACCAGGACGTAGTTCAGGTTCGATATGAAGAACATCAGCGGCTGCATGACCCCGCTGTTGAACTGCGCCCGGAAACCGGCCTCGTACAGCGCCTCGTTCTGCTCGGCGAATTCCTTCGCGGACTCGTCCTGCCGCCCGAAGACCTTCACCAGCGCATGGCCGGTGTACATCTCCTCGACATGGGCGTTGAGCCGGCCCGTGGACTTCCACTGCTGGACGAACTGCGGCTGCGAGCGCTTGCCGACCTTCGTCGCCACGACGACCGACAGCGGCACGGTCACGAGCGCGACCAGCGCCAGCAGCGGCGAGATCCAGAACATCATCGCCAGCACACCGACGATCGTCAGAGCCGAGTTGATCAGCTGACCCATCGACTGCTGCATGGTCTGCGAGATGTTGTCGATGTCGTTCGTCGCGCGGCTCAGCACCTCGCCGCGCTTGGCCTTGTCGAAGTACGACAGCGGCAGCCGCGACAGCTTCGCCTGTACGTCCTCACGCATCCGGAACATGGTGCTGTTGATCACCCGGATCGACATGCGTGTCGACACCAGCATCAGCAGCCCGGCCGCCACGTACACGGCGAGCGCCACCAGCAGCACGTTCCCGACCGCGGTGAAGTCGATGCCGTGCCCGGGGGTGAAGTCCACCCCGGAGAGCATGTCGGCGAGTCCCCCGTCGCCCTGCTTCCGCAGGCCCTCGATGGCCTGCTCCTTCGTCCTGCCGTCCGGTATCTCGCGGCCGACGACCCCGGCGAAGACCAGGTCGGTCGCCTTCCCCAGGATCCAGGGCCCGACCACCGACAGCGCCACGCTCAGCACACCGGCCGCGATCATCACCCACAGCGTCACCCGCTCCGGGGCGAGCTGCCGCAGCAGTCGTTTGCCCGAGCCCTTGAAGTCCATGGACCGTTCACCGGACTGGCCCATCATCATGCGTCCGCCAGGACCGGCCATCAGGCAGCCTCCGCCTCGGTCAGCTGGGAGAGCACGATCTCCCGGTACGTCTCATTGCCCGCCATCAGCTCGTGATGGCGGCCGGTTCCCACCACACGCCCCTCGTCGAGGACCACGATCCGGTCGGCATCCCGGATCGTCGACACGCGCTGGGCGACGATCACGACGGTCGATTCGGCCGTCTCCAGCGACAGCGCCCCGCGCAGCGCGGCGTCCGTCGCGTAGTCCAGCGCCGAGAACGAGTCGTCGAAGAGATAGATCTCCGGCCGCTGCACCAGCGTCCGCGCGATCGCGAGCCGCTGCCGCTGTCCGCCGGACACATTGGTGCCGCCCTGCGCGACGGGCGCGTTCAGCCCGCCTTCCAGCTCGCGTACGAAGTCGGCGGCCTGCGCCACTTCCAGCGCGTGCCACAGCTCCTCGTCGGTCGCGCCGGGGTTTCCGTACCGCAGATTCGTCGCGACCGTCCCGGAGAAGAGGTACGGCTTCTGCGGAACGAGCCCGACGGTCCGCGCCATCAGTGCCGGCTCCAGCTCCCGTACGTCCACGCCGTCGACGAGAACCTCGCCTCCGGTGACGTCGAACAGCCGCGGGACGAGCCCGAGCAGGGTCGACTTGCCGCTGCCCGTCGATCCGATGATCGCGGTCGTCTCGCCGGGCATGGCGACCAGGTCCACGTCGCGGAGTACGGACTCCTCGGCGCCGGGGTAGCGGAAGTCCGCACCCCGCACCTCGAGATGCCCGCGGCGGGCGAGTTCGCGTACGGGGGAGACCGGCGGCACGACGCTGGACTCCGTCGCCAGGACCTCCTCGATGCGCTCGGCGCAGACCTCGGCGCGCGGCACCATCATGAACATGAAGGTGGCCATCATGACCGCCATGACGATCTGCATCAGATAGGCGAGGAACGCGGTGAGCGCGCCGATCTGCATGCCGCCGCTGTCGATACGGTGGGCGCCGAACCAGACGACCGCGATGCTCGACACGTTCACGACCGTCATGACGACCGGGAACATCAGCGCCATCAGCCGGCCGGTCGACAGGCCCACGTCCGTCAGCTCGGTGTTCGCGCCACGGAACCGGTCCTGCTCGTATGTGTCCTTCACGAAGGCCCTGATCACCCGGTTGCCGGTGATCTGCTCGCGCAGCACGCGGTTCACCGTGTCGAGCCGCTCCTGCATGGTCCGGAACAGCGGCCGCATCTTCTTCACGATCAGCGACACGGCGATGCCCAGCACCGGGACGACCGCGAGCAGTACCGCGGACAGCGGCACATCGAGGCTGAGCGCCATGGCGATGCCGCCCACGCACATGATCGGCGCGGAGACCATCAAGGTGAACGCCATCAGCACCAGCATCTGGACCTGCTGGACGTCGTTGGTCGTCCGGGTGATGAGGGACGGCGCACCGAAATGCCCGACCTCACGGGCCGAGAACGACTGCACCCGCTCGAAGACGGCGGCCCGTACGTCCCGGCCGAGCGCGGCGGCGGTACGGGCGCCGTAGTACACGGCCCCGATGTTGCCCAGGACCTGGACCACGCTGACGCCGATCATGAGAGCGCCGAATGTCAGGATGTAGCCGGTATCTCCATTTACGACACCGTTGTCAATGATGTCGGCGTTCAGCGTGGGCAGATAGAGGGTGGCGCCGGTCTGCAGCAGTTGCAACGCCACCAGCAGGGCGATCGGTTGTCGGTACGGATGGAGGAACGTCCGGAGGAGTCGTATGAGCACGCGCGGCTGTCTCTCGGGTCGGCGTCGAGTCGTGGGGTCGGCCCCATACTCCGACACTCGACCACCCTCTGCCCAAGGGATTTCGCCAAGGCCCGGTCAAGAACGCGCGTGCGACGGCGGTCAGACGTTGAACGCCCCCGGGTGGAGCTGCTCACGCGTCGCGGTGTACTGCTGCCGCACCGCCTGCCCCACCGCCAGCTCCTCACCCGGCTCGAACACCTGCGCAGCCGCGCCCTGCCAGGCCGGCGGGCTGTGCGGGGCGAGCGTGCCCTGCGCCACACCGAGCGCCCAGGCAGCCTGCCGGGCCGCTCCCAGCGCCGCGTAGTCGGCGGGCTGCGGTACGACGACCTGCGCGCCGAAGATCCCGGGCGCCGCGGCCTGTACGGCGGGAAGTTCGGCGGCCTGCCCCAGCAGGAACACCCGCCGTACGTCCACGCCCCGCCTGCGCAGCACGTCCAGCGCGTCGGCGAGCGAGCACAGCATGCCCTCGAACGCCGCCCGCGCGAGATGCTCGGGCTTCATCGACTCGCGCCGCAGCCCGCTGAGGGTGCCCGCGGTGTGCGGCAGATGCGGGGTGCGCTCGCCCTCCAGATAGGGGAGCAGCACCAGACCGGAGGCGCCGGGGGTGGACTTCAGGGCCAGCGCGGACAGTTCGGCCAGATCCTCGGTGCCGAGCATCTCGGCGGTGCCGCGCAGGACCCGTACGGCATTGAGTGTGTGCACGACCGGCAGATGCATACCGGTCGCGTCGGCGAAGGACGTGATCATCCCCGACGGATCGGCCAGCGCCTCGTGGTGCACGGCCATCACGGACCCGGAAGCCCCCAGCGACACCACCGCGTCCCCGGTCCCGAGACCCAGGCCGAACGCGGCGGCCATCGTCTCGCCGGTGCCCGCGGAGATCAGCAGTCCCTCCGGCGTCGTCCCGGCGGCGTCGGAAGGACCCAGCACCTCGGGCAGCGCGGCCTGGTGACCGAGCGCCAGCTCCACCAGATCCGGCCGGTACGAGCCCGTACGCGCCGACCAGTACCCGGTCGCGGACGCCGCACCCCGGTCCGTCGTCCTGCGCGCGGGCCTGCCCAGCAGCTGCCACACCAGCCAGTCGTGGGGCTGCATCACCAGCGCGGTGCGCCTGGCCGCCTCCGGCTCGGTGCGCGCCAGCCAGCGCAGCTTCGCCACGGGCAGTCCGGACTGCGGTACGCAGCCGACGGCCTCGGCCCATGCCTGCCGCCCGCCGAACGCCTCGATCAGATCCGCCGCCGCGACCTGCGCCCGCTTGTCGTTCCCGACCAGCGCGGTCCGCACCGGCGCGCCCGCCGCGTCCAGCGGCACCAGCCCGTGCTGCTGCGCGGACACACCGATGGCCTGCACGCCTTCCAGCAGCCCCCCGGCCGCCGCCTCACCCAGCGACAGCAGCCACGCCTGCGGATCGACGTCGGTGGCTTTCGCCTCGACGGGATGCGGTGCGTATCCCTGGCGCAGCACGGCGCCCGTGTCCGCGTCGCAGACGACGATGCGAGTGAATGCGGACGAACTGTCCAGCCCGGCGACTATCCCCATGTCATCAGATTCTGCCGCACGCGGGGCCGAGGTCACGCCCTGACCGGCTCACGCATCGGCGTGGGCGGCGGGCCCGGGGCCACGACGGACCCGGCCGGGGGCCGTGGAGCCGGATACGGGGCCGGTTCTTGCGTCCTTTCCGGCCGGAAAGGACGCAAGAACCACCGGAAGGACACAAGAACCAGGGGCCACGGACGCAGGAAGCAGGGGGACTAGGTGTTGCTCGTGCCCCAGTCGTCCTCGGCGCCCTGGCTCCGCTCGCGCAGCGACCGCACCCGTTCGGCCACCGAGTCGGGCATCCGGTCCCCGACCTTGTCGCTCACGACGTGGTACGCCTTCCCGGCCGCCTCGCGACTCGTCTGCGCGGCGGACTCGGCCGCATTGCGCACGGCCGGATTCTGGGCGAACTCCCGTGCGGACTTCTTCAGCTGCTCGTAACGCTCGCGCCCGGCGCGGGTGCCGAGCACGTAGCCCAGGGCAAGTCCGGCAGTGAACGTAAGCCGGTAGCGCATGGCTGCCACCCTTCGCCGGCGTCGTCACGGACGCCGGTGTCGATACGGACCATGAGGCTGTGCTGCTCGCCTACCCGCAGGACCCCCTGATCACCCGAAGGGTCATCCGGAGCTCACCGCGAGGTCACCGGGGGGAACCGATTGGCGGAGCACCCCCCTGCTTGCGCTAATGTATGTGTCGCAGCGAGCGAGCGCCGCCCGGGACGCCCGGGGTAGGTACGTTCGGTGCACACGCAGCAATCCCCTGTAGCTCAATTGGCAGAGCAGCCGGCTGTTAACCGGCAGGTTACTGGTTCGAGTCCAGTCGGGGGAGCGCGATCCCCTGTAGCTCAATTGGCAGAGCATTCGGCTGTTAACCGGAGGGTTGCTGGTTCGAGTCCAGCCGGGGGAGCAGTGGTGAAGAGGACCCCTCGGGGTCCTTTTTCCATGTAATCCCCTCTTCATGGAACCGGGCAGGCGGCAGCAAGGTCCTCAAGGTCGTAGCGTCGCCGACCATCCGAAGCAGGAGATCGTATGAGCGGCTATGCTGCGGCAGACGGCGCGCACAAATGTGCGCGACGCGCCGTGAGGGGCGGTAGCTCAGCCGGTTAGAGCAGCGGACTCATAATCCGTCGGCCGTGGGTTCGAGTCCCACCCGCCCCACTCAGAATCATGTGCGCAGAAACGTTCTGACCTGCGCAAACGCAGTAGTGAGGCCCCTCGCCAATCGCGCGAGGGGACCATCGCTTTCCCTGGAACAAGATCCAGTGGACACGCAGTGGACGCTGCGTGTCCGAAATGAGCCTGATGGTCGATGAGTCTCGTCTGCCCTGTAAAGTGATCAAGGTGGATGCCGTCGCGTGCGGTAAACCTCAGGGGTCCTACGAGCCCCGGGGTGTCGTGGCCGTGGCCACCGCGGGCGGCACCCTGGTCCTTGCGCTTAACCACTCCGCACGCAAGGCGGAACTGAACGCCGCCACGCTGGTCAAACAACTCGTGGACGGACGCGGAGGCGGCCTGGCACACTCACCTCTTCTGACCTGGTGCTCCATACCGGGTCCGCATCATCCAGGGGTGGGACTTTGACAGGGCTCAGATACTCCACGGCAATCGCCGCCACGATCGCGGCCACGCTGCTGCTCACCGCCTGCGCAGGCGCGGGCGGGACAACAACGCCGGGAGCCTCCGCGACGGCATCGCCGCCTGCTGGGGAGGCGTCGCCAGTCGCTGAGAAGACCATGGAGCAGGTACTGAGCGACCTCCGCTACGCCGCAAAGAACGTCGGAGAAAACCACTTCCGCGTCGTGGAGGACAAACGCGCCGCCGCCGCGAAGGTTCCCCCCTGCATGGCATCCGGCGCGATCCTGACACCCAAGATCCCCGGCCGCGCTGAACTCACCCTCATCACCAACCGCCTGCAGACACGGGGGTGGAAGATCGACAGCACCCTGGAGGTGGAACTCACCGCGCTTTCGTCGGGCAAGTGGGACATCATGCTCGGCGCCGGACCGGTACCGACCGAAATCGCCGCCCAGGCGGGTGACAACAAGGGCGGCATCGGAACCTCGGTCACAGGGGTGTGCAAGAAACTCTCATAAACCCATCGCTCTCGCCGTGCCCGCCCCAGGAAGGGTACGTGCGACCGCGGAGGGGCCCGTGTGAACGAGGTCGAAGGTGAAGGCGATGCTAGCGGTTGACGTGGCCTCCTCGGCCTCCACGAAGCCGGGGTCAGCCCAGTCATCGGGCGGAACACCCCCGCATCGGCGGGGAGGACACGTGTCAACAGACGCGAGATGCAACCGTTCCCGGCAGCGGTGCTGCCGGGAACGGTCAGGTGGTTGGGTGGTTAGTTGTAGGGCTTGAAGAAGCGTGTGGATGCGTAAACCCACTGCTCTGCGGTGTAGGTCCAGCTGGCGAGGGCGCCGTTGAACTTGGCGTCTTCTCGGGCCGTCCAGGTCCACATCTTCACGGCGTCGTCGGGCTGGTGGTACATGGCGCCGATGTCGTCCCGTCCATCACCGTTGTAGTCGCCAATGACGAGCTGGCTGCGCTTGATGTCCCAGTTTCCGGCGTTGCTGGAGAGGGAGACGAAGGCGGAGCCGAAGCGGTCTTCGGGCTCGGACTCGGCAATGAAGGTCGAGACCTTGTCGCTGCCGTCGGCGTAGTCGTACCAGATCATGGCATCGTCGCGTCCGTCACCGTTGAAGTCTCCGGCGTGGGGGGTGGAGCGGTTCCAGTCGAGGGAGGCGCTGTACCACCACGATGTCGGCTGGGCGAAGCCGCCGGTGACGGTGGCGAGGAAGGTGTGGTTGCGGACCGTGTTGTCGCCTTGGCCGTAGAAGACGCCGATGTCGTCGCGTCCGTCGCCGTTGAAGTCGCCGGTGACGAACTTGCAGCGATTCCTGAGCCAGGTGCCGCCGGGGGCGGACCAGGACTCGAAGGGCTTGTTGAATCCTCCGGTGACGCTGGCGGTGTAGGTGAACAGTTTGCTGGTGCCGTCGGGGTAGGCGTACCAGACGGCGATGTCGTCGCGTCCGTCGCCGTTGAAGTCGCCGGCCTGCGGGGTCATGTAGCTGGTGTGCATCACGCCCTTCGGGACGGACCAGGACTCGATGGGAGTGCCGAATCCTCCGGTGGGATTTCCGAGTGCGGTCCAAAGCGAAACGGCGGTGTCGCTGTGGCCTTGTAGGGCTGCCATGTCACCGCGTCCGTCACCGTTGAAGTCGCCTGTGACGAACTTGAGGGACTTGGCATCCCATGTTCCGATCGGCGCATTGTAGGACTTGTATGGGGTTTGGAACGAGCCGTCGGTGTTCGCCATCACTGTGTATGTGGCGTCGGTGCCGGCGGTGAAGTCGTACCAGAGGCCCATGTCGCTTCGGCCGTCGCCGTTGTGGTCGTGCCGTGTGACGGTGCCGCTGGACCAGACGGCCTGAGCTTTGCCGTTGTAGACGACGAGGTTGCCGCGGTCCTGGAGAAGTGCGTATCCCTCACCTGTGAGTCCGGGCTCGACGTCGGGGTGGTCGGGGTCTGCCGTGATGCTTGGGCTCCATAGCACGGTGCTGCCGTCGGCGGAATAGACCGCGAGGTTGCCGTTTGTGAGTACGCGTGCAGTGGCGCCGCTGTTGCCGGCTGTGCCGCTGGACCAGAGAGTCTTGCTGGCGTTGGAAGTGATCACGAGGTTGCCATCGGCCTGCATAGTGAGCTTGGCCGAGTTGGACGCCAGGGACTGACCGCTGCTGAGGGTGGTGCCTGCGGGGATCTGTCGGCCGCCGTTGGCTCCGTCGATGGGGAAATAGCCGCCGATGCCGGTGTAGTCGCTGCCGGTCTTGCGACCGGGCCAGCCGATGAGGGTGTTGTCCTTTTTACGTGCCCAGAGGTCGACGATGCCATCGCCGTCGCTGACGCCGTCTCCGTTGCCGTCGCCATCGAGGTCGCCGGAAGAGCCAATGGTGGGGTACAGGCTCCGGGGCATGGTGCCGGTGGCGATCTTTACCCTGCTCGAGGCGTTGCCCCAGGTCGCGGCGTCGAGTACCCCGGTGGGGTCGGCCTTGCCGTAGGAGCGGTAGAGGTCACCGGAGGCGTTGTCCCTCAGGATCATGTCGGGTAGTTGGTCGCCGTTGAGGTCGCCAGGAACGATCACTGTGAACTTGTCCCAGTCGGCCTCGCCGACTAGAACCGGATGAGGCCGTACGTTGTCGAGTTGAGTTCCCCGGTCGCCGTAGTAGACCCAGAGGTTCTTGTCCTGTCTGACGAGGATGTCAGCGTACGTGTCTCCGTTGATGTCGCCGCCTGTGGTGATCTGCTGGGCGTCGTGCCAGTGATCGTCGGTGATCCCCTTGCAGCGGCCGCTGGGCCTGGGCACTGGACAGCTGACCTTCAGCTGCAGGTAGTTGTCACGGTCGACCATCCCCAGGCCGTTGTTGGGATAGACGCGCAGCTTGTTCTTGCCGTCGCTCTCGTTGTACTCGAGCGAGATGAGGTCGTTGTAGCCTTCCTGGCCCCAGTCTCCGCTGAAGGTGACCTGTTGGCCGGGGAAGGTGCCGCCGCCGTTCGTGGCTGCGGAGAACTCACGGCCTCCACGGCCTGCATAGGTGAGCAGAGTGCCGTTGGTGTCGGTGTTCCAGATGTCCTTGAAGCCGTCGCCGTTGAGGTCTCCGGGCTTGTCCCTCTCTTGGGAGCGGGTGGCGTAGTACAGGTACGTGGCCGTGTCCGAGCGGTTGCCGGCCGCGTCCACGCTGTACGCGTAGATCAGGTGGGGTCCGTAGGAAGGCGGTGTGACCTTGGCAGCGTTGTTTCCAGGGACGTTCTTGTCGGCGTGGACCTGGCGCACCTCTGGGTCGGTGTCGGTCCACCAGTAGTACGAGTCGACGTCCTGGACGCCGTTGGCGGAGAAGAGGAATGTCCCCTCGGAACGTGCCGGACCGGTTGGGTCTGGCCAGCCCTGATCACCCTTGGGGAATTTGTTGCCCTCGGACGTGATAGTTGGCGGCTTACTCGGACGAGTACGGTCCAGGCTGAATTTACACGTAGTGCTCCATCCGGAGTATTGCCCGTCGGGGTCCTTGGCCCGGACCCTCCACGTGTAGTCCCCGCTGGGCGTGCTTGCCGATGGCAGAACGACAGTGGCTACCCGGCCCTTGAGGGCGGGCACGCTGGTATCCACTACTGGGGTAGTCGTGCCGACCTCGAACGCCTGGAACTGGGCCGTCAGATTGCCGCCGTCCGGGTCGTCGATCTTCGCGTAGAGACTGACGGCGACGTTGCCGATGCTGCCGCCGGCGGTGCAGCTGGTGCGAGGATTGGTGCCCAGCCCACTCGGCGTCCTGGGTGGGTGGTTGTACTTAATCTCCAGCGTGGCGGTCTTCGGGTCGAATCTCTTCCAGCCGAAGGTGTCTCCTTCGTTCTGGGCGTAAAGGCCCAAGGTGACGCTCTCGTCGCCCGCAGCGGCCGCAGTACGCACTGCTGGGGTAGCGTCAAACTCCAGATTGCCCGCCGCGCAATCACTGCTCCAGCCCTTGGAATCGTCCACTACGTCCAGCCGCGGCTCGATCTTGCCGGGCTGGTTGTTCCAGGTCGTCTTCTTGGAGATGTCGCCAACCTGCCACAGTTCCACAGGGCGGTCTTGGCACGACCAGGACCAGGTGTTGCGGACCCGGAACGTGGCGCTCTTGATCTGAGCGCCGGTGACGTCGCTGGTGTCGAGCTGGAAGAAGGAGCGGGAGACCCGGTCCGAGCCGCCGGTCTCGGCTTCGTAGCCGACGCGCACGTCTTCTTTGGCGTCCCAGTAGGAGGTGTTGGGGTAGGCCTTGTAAACGCGGGTCCAATGCTGCCACTCGCCCCAGGCCCAACTCGGGTCGATGTACACCGGATAGGTGGTTTCCGCCCCGGTGAGCATCTCCTGGTCCGGGGTGATCGTCAGTGTATCCCCATCGACCGACGTGGCCATCTGCGCATCCTCGGCGCCCGCGCCGGGTTCGAACACGTCCCCTGGCTCTGAGGTTTCCGCTGCAAGGGTGCGTGCTGCAGGAGCGTCAGGGGCGGCGATGGTTCTGGAGTCCCACATTAGGGGGGCGGGGCTGGTGAATACGGTCTGCCCGGCCGGGTCGGTGGCCACGAGGGTGCCGGTGTCGATGTCCTTGGACACGTTGAGGCCCACGGTATTCATAGCGAACTGCAGCTCTGCAAGCTCGGGGTTCTGCGCAGCTGCCGCGGTCTTGACGACGAGCAACTGTGAGAAGCCCTCGACCTCGGCCTTCAGTTGCAGGTCGACCCCTGCAAGGACCTCGGGATAGGTCGCCACGTTGCCGTTGAGGGTGGGCTTGGGCAGAGACTTTGGCCAGGTCAGCGAGAGCGTGCGCCCGTCCTTGACCCCGGAGAGCATGGGGCCGATGCCGCCACCGGAGAACTTCACCGAAACCGAGGTCGCCTTCGGTACGACCGAGCCGTCGGTCGCGAAGGCGAGGGTCGGATCGGCAGGAACCCAGGCTCCGTCCCGCCATACCCGGACGACGGTGCCGTGTCGCTTGACCGAGAACGATCCGTCGGGAAGCGCCCACGTGTCACTGGCCTCGGTTCGGGCCGAGACCAACTCCACGGGCTGGCCAGACGCTTGAGCGTCCTGAAGCGCCTTGTCCTCTTCGCTCATCGATCCGTCGGCGACGAGGTCCGATGAAGCGGCGGCGAGGGCGCCGAGGGCGGGATGTGCGGCGTACGAGGGCTGGGCGGGCACTACCGGCGCGAGGACAGAGGCGGCCACGGCGCTGCACAGCAGGCGGCTTCTCCATCTACCTGGAGAGGTCACACCCCTCTGAGTTATGGACACGATTGAACTCCCCTTTTCACTGCCCGGATTGGCGCAGACTCTATAGGGATCCCCGGCTCAAACCTTCCGAGGGTGCTGACGAAGTAGGCGAACCGGCCGTGATGGAAGTGTGAATACGGGGTAATTGCGGACAGGCCGACAGGGTGCCGCGCGGTGACGTGCGAGGCTTCTGAGCTGGCCATTCGCTGATCACGGAAGCCTCACAAGTGCTTCATAGGTGCCAAACGGGCGATCCGCCTCTCTGGCGCATTCATTGGGCATTCGGGAATCGCCTCATTCCCAAGATCGGCTGTGTGTTGTTATCGTGCGGCAAAGTTTCTGAGCTGCGCGAGGGGTGGGGGCGTGAGCCGTTTCGGCACGCGTGGATGGGTGGGGGCTTTGGCTCTCGCGGTGGTTGCCGGGTTGCTGCCTGCTGGTGCAGCAGGAACGGCAACAGCAGCGGATGGCCAAGGGGTGAAACTCCCCAGGCTCAAGCAGCCGCCAACCGTAGCTGTGAAGCAGATGGCCCCCGGCGGTACGAAGCGGCGCGGCGACCGAGCCAAGTGGAAAGCCCCAAAGGTCACCTGGCCTGCCCCTGGCACCGCCACCGTCGACTTGAGAGCGAGCGGCGCCGCCTCGGCTCCGAAGCGCGCCGGTGTACTACCAGTCGCTCTCCGCGCCACCGCGTCCAAGACACGCGGCACCGCCCACAGCCCGGGCAATGTCAGGGTCACCGTCGCCAGCAGGGACGCGGCGCGTGAGGCCGGTGTGGACGGCATCCTGCTCTCCCTCAGCCCAACCGATGCGGCCTCCGCCACGGGCAAGGCTCAGGTCCAGGTGGACTACAAGTCCTTCCGCGGAGCCTACGGCGGTGACTGGGCTGCTCGTCTGCGTCTGGTCCAGATGCCTGCCTGTGTACTGACCACGCCGGCCAAGCCTGAATGCCGGGCCGGACGGCCGCTGGCGACGAGGAACGATACGAAAGCGGGCACCCTTTCGGCGGCCGCTACTCTGCCAGGCTCTGGGAGCAAGGCTGCCCGGACGACGCCAGCGCCTATGGGCGCAGCAGTTCTGGCGGCCACCGCGGACGACTCCGGTCCGACGGGCAACTACAAGGCGACCTCGCTGCAGCCATCCGGCTCGTGGAGCCATGGTGGCTCGACCGGCGCATTCACCTGGTCGTACCCGATCGGCGTCCCGTCGGTACCCGGTGGTCTGCAGCCGAAGATCTCGCTGGGCTACAACTCACAGTCCGTTGACGGCCGCACGGCCGCATCCAACAACCAGTCCAGCTGGATCGGCGATGGGTGGGACTGGGAGCCCGGCTACATCGAGCGCCGCTACAAGCCGTGCAATGACGACAAGACCGGTGGGACCAACACCACCAAGGTCGGTGATCTGTGCTGGTACAACAACAACGCCACCCTGTCGCTCGGAGGGAAGAACACCGAGCTCGTCTACGACAGCACCAAGGGGTGGCACCCGGCCTCCGACTCCGGTGAGAAGGTCGAGAAGCTCACCGGTGCCTCCAACCCGGACAAGGGCACTGCAGGCGTTGACGGTGTCGGCGAGCACTGGAAGGTCACGACGACCGACGGCACCCAGTACTTCTTCGGGCTGAACAAGCTGCCCGGTTGGAGCGACAACGGCATCGACGCAGACGACCCAGTGACCAACTCGACGTGGACGGCGCCGGTGTTCGGCAATCAGTCGGGCGAGCCCTGCTACAACGCCTCGTTCGCTGCGGCCTGGTGCCAGCAGGCGTGGCGTTGGCAGCTCGACTACGTCGTCGATCTGCGCGGTAACGCTGAGGCGTACTACTGGAAGACCGATGCCAACAACTACGGCCGCAACGTCTCCGAGACCACAGGTGCCTCCACTGTCACCCCGTACATCCGCGGCGGCTACCTGGACCACATCGACTACGGCCTGCGCTCCAACAGCGTCTACTCGGCCAAGGCCATGGCCCAGGTCTGGTTCGGTGTGAGCGAGCGATGCCTCACCACATGCGGCACCTTCGACGCCACCAACGCCAAGAACTGGCCCGACGTGCCGTTCGACCAGTACTGCAAGGACGGCTCCACCGAGTGCAAGGACCAATACTCGCCCACCTTCTGGTCGCGCAAGCGCCTGACCGGCATCACCACCAAGGTCCTCACCGGCGGGGTCCACAAGGACGTCGACGCATGGGCCCTCCAGCAGGGCTTCCCGCCCTCTGGTGACGGTGTCTCCACACCGATGTGGCTGGAGTCCATCACCCGCACCGGCAAGGCCGGTGGTACGGCCGGGCTGCCCGCAGTGACCTTCGCAGGTGTGCAGAAGCCCAACCGGGTCGATTCACTCGGCGACGGCCTGGCTCCCTTCATCCGCCTGCGCATGTCCCAGATCACCACGGAGACCGGCGGCACCATCGGAATCGACTATCTCGATCCCGAATGCACAGCCACTAGCTTGCCGCCCACCGACGCCTCAAACAGCACCCGCTGCTATCCCGTGAAATGGGCCTACGAGGGTGAGACAGCCAAGCAGGACTGGTTCAACTCCTATGTCGTGCAACGGGTCATTGAAGGCGACAACCTTGTGGCGACGCCAGACACGGTGACCGAGTACGCGTACGTCGGCGGCGCCGAGTGGAGCAAGAGCACGGACGAGTTCACCAAGCCCGAAGACCGCACCTACTCCGTCGCCCGCGGCTACTACCAGGTCCAGACCCGCAAGGGAGCCGGCACAGAACCCAAGACGTTCTCCGAAGCTCGCTACTTCCGCGGCATCGACGGCGCGGCTGTGGAGAACTCCGCCAACGTCGCGGTCACCGACCGGGAGCAGTTCGCCGGCTGGCTCCGCGAGAGCGCCACCTACAACGGGAACGGCGGCGCACTCGTCAGCGCCACCTCATACACCCCATGGCGTTCGGCCAACACCGCAGCCCGCAGCCGCACCGCCGCCGAGCTGCCGGACCTGGAGGCCTACTACACCGGTACCGCGGCGGAGGAGACCCGTACCACCGTCACCGGCGGCGGCACCCGCACGACTAAAGTCACCCGTGGCTTCGACAGCTACGGCATGGTCAGCGAGGTCTCCGAGCATGGCGACATCACCAAGTCCGGCGACGAGAAGTGCACCACCACTCAGTACGCCCGCAACACGAATGCTGCCGTCTGGATCCTCAATACTGTTTCTCGCACCGAGACAGTTGCGGCCGCATGTGGTGCCACGGTCAGTCGTCCGGGCGACATCATCGATGACATCCGCGCCTACTACGACGGCGGAGCACTCGGGGCAGCGCCGACCAAGGCCCTCGTCACCAAGACCGACCGCATCAACGGCAGTGGCAACGGCTATGACGTCACCACTTCCATCCCCCGCACGTGTGGTCTGACCCAGGACCAGTACTGCTTTGACCAGTACGGCCGCTCCCTGGCCACGGCTGACGCATACGGCAAGGTCACCTCGACCGTCTTCACCCCCGCCTCGGGCGAGGTAGCCACCACGGCAGTCGTGATCAACCCACTGGGCCACAAAACCACGACAGTCGTGGACCCCTTGCGAGGACAGCCGGTCAAGGTCACCGACGCCAACAGCAAGGTCACCTCGACCGCCTACGATGCACTGGGCCGTGTCACCAAGGTCTGGACCCCGACCCGCTCGGCCGTCACTTACCCCAGCGCACCGAACTACAGCTTCGACTACTTGGTACGTAAAGACGGCCCGGTCGTCGTCACCACCAAGGTGCTCGATCACAACTCCGAGTACCAGACCAGCTATGCCTTCTACGACGGACTCCTACGTCCCCGCCAGACCCAGGCGAAAGCCCCGGACAACGCTGGCCGGCTGCTGACGGAGGTCTTCTACAACACCCGTGGCGAGGCATGGCTCGACTCTGGGACGTACTTTGCCACCGGCGCTCCGGAAGCAGTGCTCGTCACGGGTCAGGAGACTCAGTACCCGGCCTCGACCGAGGCGATCTTCGACGGCGTCGGGCGGCCCACAGCCGTGATCGCCAAGCGGTTCGGCGACGAGACCAAGCGCACCACCTCCAGCTACGCAGGTGACGTCACCACCGTCACACCGCCCAAGGGTGGGACCACGACGACCACCGTCGTGGATGCGCTGGGCCGTACTACACAGGTCCAGCAGCCCACGGGCTCCGAACCACCCACGCAATCCATCAGCTACACCTACAACAAGCACGGCCGCCTGGAAACCGTCACGGACGCATCGGGCGCGAAGTGGACCTACACGTACGATGTCCGTGGCCGCCAGACCCGAACGGATGACCCTGACAAGGGCACCACGGTCACGACGTACGACCACGGCGACAGAGTCACGGACGCGGAGAGCGTTGCCCGTGGCATCACTCTGCACACCGACTACGACACCCTCGGCCGCCCTACCGCCCTGAAGAAGGGCACGACCACGCTTTCGGCCTGGACCTATGACACCGTCGCCAAGGGGCAGTTGACCGCAGCCACGCGCTACATCGACGGCAACGCATACGTCAATGAGGTAACCGAATACGGCGACCTCTACCAACCCGCTGCCAGCAAGTTCATCGTCCCGGCCAGTGAGGGCACACTGGCAGGCACGTACGAGTGGTTCAACTTCTACACCGACAACACCGGTCAGCTGATGGAGACCGAGCACCCCGAAATGGGCGGCCTTCCCGCCGAATCGGTCACCAGCGCATACAACACAGCAGGACTACTCGATTCGGTCTACGCCGGCAGCGACCCCATCATCTCCGCCAGCACCTATGACCACTACGGTCGCAACATCCGTGAGGAGTACGGTGAGTTCGCCCGGCACCTGTTCGTCACGAATGAATTCGACGACCACACCAGCAACCTGACCCGCACCTATACGGACCGCGAGGTCGCCCCGCAGCGCGTCGAGGACACCCGCTACACCTACGACCCGGCAGGCAACATCACCCAGATCGCTACCGCCTACGGTCAGGACGCCACCCGCACCACCGACACCCAGTGCTTCACCCTCGACGCTCTCCGCCGCATCACCGAAGCCTGGACGAACACCGGCGAAGAGTGCGCTGAAACTCCCTCTGCCGCGGTAGTGGGTGGTCAGGATGCCTACTGGACCACCTACGCCTACGACGCCGTCGGCAACCGCAAGACAGAAACACAACACAAGACCGCATCCGGGCCCACCGCCGACACCACCCGCACGTACGCGGATCCCGAGGCGGGCAAGCACAACCTGCCCAAGGTCACCCACACCGGCACCAACCCCCACGACGAGATATTCACCTACGACGGCGCTGGCAACACCCTCACGCGCAAGATCGGCACCGAAGCCGTACAGAGCCTGGACTGGGACGACGAGGGACACCTCAAGTCCGTAGCACAGGGCACCAATGTCTCCAGCTACATGTACGACGTCGAAGGCCAGCGGCTAATCCGTAAGGATTCCACGGGCACAACCCTGTATCTGCCGGGTGGCAACGAACTCCACATGGACAAGGTCGGTCTGGTCACCGGAACGCGCTACTACGGCTCCATCGCCATGCGCACCGGCGGCAAGCTCACCTTCACCCTCACCGACCACCACAACACCACAACCACCCAGATCACAGCAGACGCCACCCAGGCCGTCACCCGCCGCAAGACCACCATCTTCGGCGCCCCTCGCGGCACTCAGCCCACCGCATGGACCGGCGACAAGACCTTCGTCGGCGGCACCAAGGACAAAGACACCGGCCTCACGCACCTCGGCGCCCGCGAATACGACCCAATGATCGGCCGCTTCATCAGCGTCGACCCGATCATGGTCCTCACCGAATCGCAGCAGATCCACCCCTACACCTACTCAGCCAACAACCCCGTCATCTTCTCCGACCCCAGCGGCCTCGCACTTGCCTGCGGACGAGGCGGAGACGAATGCCCCGACGACGGCGACCCGATGCCCGAGGGACCGAATGACGACGGCAACGGCCTCAACCACGGCGACACGCCGGGCAGCGACGGACCAGCACCCGGTTCGAATGGCTCCGGCGGCCTCGGGGAGGAGATCGGCTACGACTTCAACGAGGACGGATACATCTCCTTCTGGCCCGGCGTCGATGTCCCCGCGAACTGGGATAAGGCTCACGTCTACATCCAAGCCTTCTACGACAAGATCGACCTGCTGTGCCACTACGGGCCTGAAGTGTGCGGCGATCCTGAATACCCGCTCTTCTCCCACGTCACCAACAGCGCAAAGGGGGCCGGCTGTCTAGCAGCAGTCGGAAAGGATTGCGGCGGCGACCTCGCTAATCTGGGTTGGTCAGCGATGGTCCAGGCGTCCGGCGCATTTATGGCCGGTACGGTGGCGAGTGAAGGACCCGCAGGAGGCCCTGTCGGCTGGCGCTGGGGCAAACAGGGCAACTGCACCAAGTGCTTTGTCGCCGGCACCGACGTCCTCATGGCCAACGGCACCACAAAGGACATCGAAAAGATTGAGGTCGGCAACGAAGTCCTCGCCACCAACCCCCTGACAGGTGAGACCGGCAAACACAAGGTCACCCGGCTCATCATTACCGAGGACGACAAGCACTTCAACGAGCTGACCATCGAGACCGCACACGGCCCGAAGAAGCTCACCGCAACACACGAACACCCCTTCTGGTCGCCATCCCAGAAGCAGTGGATAGAAGCCAGCAAGCTCCAGCCCGGCATGACACTGCGCACCGACCGCGGTGCTACCGTCACCATCGAAGGCAACCGCCCTTACACGAAGCACGCCCGCACGTACAACCTGACTGTGGACGGCCTCCACACGTACTATGTGCTGGCGGGCAAGACTCCGGTCCTGGTTCACAATGCAAATTGTGGCCCTAATCTGAAGGGCCTGCCGAAGGACTACGACCGGCGCACCGTGGGAATCCTTGATGTCGGAACCGATCAGCTTCCGATGATTAGCGGCCCAGGTGGTCAGTCGGGACTTCTCAAGAACCTTCCGGGCCGGACGAAGGCCAATGGGGAGCACGTGGAGACTCACGCGGCAGCGTTCTTGCGCATGAATCCAGGTATCAGAAAGGCCGTGCTCTACATCGACTACCCCACGGGGACGTGCGGAACATGTAGAAGTACCTTGCCTGACATGCTGCCCGAGGGGGTTCAGCTGTGGGTGATCTCGCCACGAAGGACTGAAAAATTCACGGGACTTCCTGACTGAGCCAGGAAAGTAATCGACGGCCGATCCAGATGGATCGGCCGTCGATTCGTGTTTTCGCTATCTACCAGGGCAGCGGCTCATCGGTTGTGTAGTCCTGAACGCCAGAGTATGAGCGCCACTTGATTCCTGGCATGTTCTCCGCCCAGGAGAGATCCCCTGGCGCTCTCGCTGCGAGGGTGATGTCATGACCTGCGTCGGGATCGTCGCTCGGGTGGACGAGAGCCAGCCAGCTCTCACAGAAGAGGATGCGCGAATCGCGGGCCGGCCAGTTCCATGCAGGGAAGGGGAGTTCACGGCTTCCTTCCTGAGACCAGAGCCAATCTGCCGATACTCCTTGCGCGACTTTCGTCGCAGGGGCCCCCAGGATTGCCTCCAGGATCGTGGCATGAATCAAGAAGTCTGAGAGCCGCTCGCCAGTCCGTCGCCATGGGGTCGGTTCGTCGGACGGTTCTCGCTCGTACACAGAGAAATCTTCACTAGTCGGGTCGAATGCCCAGACCCAATTTCCTTGGTTCTCAACCCAGAACGGAATCTTTCCGTCCTCCATTGTGAGTTCCGAGAGGCGGATGGCGTAGTTGTGCGAGGCGATCTCCCCGCCCCACTGGGCAGAGATTTCATGCCACTCGACAAGCTCCCTGGGCGCTTCAAGCGATTCTCCCAGTCTCACATTGGGTGATTTCGGGGCGCCGTACCACCTCCGCAGAAATCGCAGCAGGCCCGGGTAGTCCGTGGGGGCGAGAGAGTTCATGTGAGACATTATGCGCTACATGCCCGGGCGCCGACGTGGGTTGATCTGTAAATCGCTAAAGCAAAACGGGAGCCCTGTAGGTGGGGCTCCCGTGGGCCATGACGGCAGTAGTTGACGGCAACGTCAGCGGACGTAGGCGGCGCAGGGCGGCGGTTCGTCTCCGGGGTCCTCGGCCGCCTCGGTGATCGCCGGGCCGTTGAGTGCCGTGCTGAGGGTGTCGATGGCGTCTCGCTGGAGGCGGAGCCTTACGTGGGCGTAGACGGTGGCGGTGACGCCGATGTGGGCGTGGCCGAGGAGTTCCTTGATCGCGACGAGGTCGACTCCCTGTTCCAGGAGTTGCGTCGCCGTCGAGTGTCGGAGGTCGTGGAAGCGGATGCGTCGGAGTCCGGCCAGGTCGAGGAAGGTGCGGAAGCGGCGGGTGAGGTTGGCCCGGTCGAGAGGCCTGCCGGTCGGCGTGGTGAAGACGAGGCCGCTGTCCTGCCAGGCTGACCCTGCGGTCTCGCGCTCGGTGTCCTGCCGCTCCCTGTGCGCCTTGAGGGAGTGAAGGCACTCAGTGGGGAGGGCGATGCGGCGTTCAGACGCCCGGGACTTGGTGGGCAGGTGGGTGAGGCCGCCGGTGCGGGTGCGCTGGAGGGAGCGGCGGATGCTGGCCGCTCCGGCGTTGAGGCCGAGGTCCTCCCACCGGAGGCCGAAGAGTTCACCTTTCCGGAGTCCAGTACGTAGTGCGAGTTCGTACAGCGCGTGGAGGCGGTCGGCGCCGGCTGCGTCGAGGAACTGGCGGGCTTCTGTCGCGGTGAGGGGCCAGAAGTGCCTGGGCCGGGGTGCGGTGGTCTTGACGTTCCGGGCGACGTTGCGGGGCAGCTCGTCCACGCGGACCGCGTGTTCCAACGCCGACTTGAGCACTGAGTGCACGTACGTCATTGGCTCGGCAGCGTCGCCGTCCACCGGCTTCGCGAAGGGCAGCGGCTGGTGCGGCGGTTGCCGTAGCGGACCAGCGGATGCCCGGCGGGCAGCTCCTTGGACTTTAGTTCGCGCAGATCGGCCGTCGTGATGCCCTCGACCAGGGTTGTCAGCACGCAGCCGGGCGAACAAGCTCGCCCCGCTCGGGGTCGACTTCGATACCTTGCCCGCAGAGGGCTGACCAGTAGAAACGCCGTATGGCTCCACCCTCGGGCGAAGGGTGCGGGGCCCTTTCCGTCTGTAAGGGACTCCGCTGCGTGAGAGTTCGAGACGTCGACTTTCCCCACGCTTAACCTGCATCGGTCCAGCAGACATCCCCGAGCGCCTCCTTCGGGAAGGCCCTCGGGAGACCGCCAGTGGACACGCGGTGGACGGAAGGACCCGGAAGGATCAGGAAGGCTGGCGCAGAGCCAGAACGGCGAAGTGCCTCTGACCTGCGGTTATAGGAAGATCGAGGCAAGAGCGGGGACGGATCGGAAGATCAGAAAAGGACTCATAATCCGTCGGCCGTGGGTTCGAGTCCCACCCGCCCCACCAGTAACCTGCCCTGACCTGCGGAAACGTCTCTTCGGTGCCTCTGAGTAACGCCTCGGGTCCAACAGGGGAGAATCCGCTGCTCACGAGTACTGGTCGAGGTGTCGCGACAGGTGCGGACACCCCTGCCAGGCTTCTGACGCGTAAATAGCAGCAGGTCAGGCTGGGTGTGGGCAGGATTGAGTGCCCGGCGGTCGTTGAGCCGTCGGTTGTCCGGGTCCGGGCCGGTCA